>CAZUUN010000124.1:0-4756 GCA_964622735.1 uncultured Burkholderiaceae bacterium
TATGACAAACCCATGTTGCAAGCCATCGGTAATGAAGAATTGCAAAAGCAATTTGACGCCATCTTGCTCAGCGGCGGTGCCGAGCAAAGCCGCGACTTGCCCGTGCCCGGGCGCGACTTGGCTGGCGTGCATTTCGCCATGGAGTTTTTGCCCCAGCAAAACAAAGTCAATGCGGGCGACACGGTTAAAGCTCAAATCCGCGCCGATGGCAAGCATGTCATCGTTATCGGCGGTGGCGATACGGGCAGTGATTGCGTCGGCACCAGCAACCGCCATGGCGCGGCCAGCGTGACGCAGTTTGAACTGATGCCCATGCCGCCCGAGCAAGAAGAGCGCCTCTTGGTCTGGCCTTACTGGCCGATCAAATTGCGCACTTCGTCTAGCCACGAAGAGGGCGCGGTGCGCGAATTCGCCATTGCCACCAAAGAATTCATCGGCGAGCAAGGCCGTTTGACGGGGCTGAAAACCGTCGCGCTCGACTGGAAAGATGGCAAGATGCAAGAAGTGCCCGGCAGCGAAAAAGTGTATCCCGCTGACTTGGTGTTTTTGGCTATGGGCTTTGTCTCGCCCGTCGCTTCGGTCTTAGATGCTTTTGGCATCAAACAAGACAAACGCGGCAATGCGCTGGCCAGCACCGACGAAGGCGTGGGCTACAAAACCAATGGCAAAAAAGTCTTTGCTGCGGGCGATATGCGCCGTGGTCAGTCCTTGGTCGTGTGGGCCATACGCGAAGGGCGCCAAGCCGCACGCGCGATTGACCAATTCCTGATGGGCACGAGCAACTTGCCGCGTTGAAAGTCTAGTGAGAAAGTGGCCGGGCTCTCTTGTCAGAGTCTGGCCTTCACTTCATCGTGCTGCTGCTGAATGGCGAGTTCGCCTTTGCCCAGTGGCTTTCAGTCTTTGAAGTAAAGCAAGTCGTCTGAATTTTGCGTCTGCGGCGCAGGGGCGGCGGGTTGCGCTGCTGGCTGCGCTGGAGCTTGTGCCGCTGGCGGCGGCGCGATTACGATGGCTGGCTGCTGCTGCTGCGCTACGCGCACTGCGGGCGCATTGCTATTGGCGTCTGCATTCGCCCCATTTTCTCTTTGCTCGCGTTGCTCTTCTCTGGCACTTCGGCGCGATTGGCGCAAGCGATCGGCCAAGCTGACGATGGGGTCAGCTGCTCCATTATTGCCCTTGGTGTTTGCCGCAGCGGCGGGTTCGGCATTGCTCTGGCTGTTGTATTGTGCGGGGCTGGGCAAAGCTGCTGGCTGGCCCTCTGTCGTTTGGGTATTCGCACCGCTTAAATTCAAAATAAAAGTTTGCACATGCTCGGCATCTTGCGTGTTGGCCAGGGTGATGCTTTGGCGTGTCAGGCTTTGCAGCACGATGTTGGGTTCTATGCGCGAGCCAACGCGCAGCACCTCGGCGGGTTTGCCGTCTATGCTCAAAACCACCAAGCCGTCTTTGACGCTGCCTTGCGCCATGATGCCCGAGAGGCGAAAGCGCTTGATGTCCCAACTGCCGTCGGGCGCATTGCCCAAGGCGATTGCTGTGCGCGAGGGGGGCGAGCCGACCGCGCCCAGTGCATAAGCCACAGCCAGCGTGTTGGGGTTGATGGCGGCGGGTGCGCCGCCCGCTAGGTCAGCGCGCGCCAGCGCCGGGCTGGGTTTGCTGCGCGTGGTAGTTTGCAGTAACCAATAGCCCACACTGGCTGCGGCTAACAGCCATAAAAAGAAGGTGAGTAGGCGCGTCGCCCAAATATTACGCATAGGGATATTATGGCGTGATTCTGGGTTTATGATAGAACGACACAATAGGCAATTTGCCCTTGCAGGGCTTGTTTTAAAAGGTAAACGCAGATGCAGAGCATGAAAAAACACAGTCGCGGTTTTCAGCGCGTTTGGCAGCGCGGTTTCACGCTGATCGAGTTGATGGTGGTCTTGGTCATCATCGGTGTATTGGGTGTTTTTGTGGTGCCCGCCGTGATGAACAAACCCGACGAGGCGCGTGTCGACAAAGCCCGCGCTGAGCTGCCGCAAATCATGCAAGCGCTGAAGATGTACAAGCTCGACAATGGCCGCTACCCCGCGCAAGACCAAGGCTTGGCGGCGCTGCGCACCAAACCCAACTCAGGGACAGTGCCGCCTAACTGGCGCGGCCCTTATTTAGAGCGCGATCCGCAAGACCCTTGGGGCAATCCTTACCAGTACCTCATTCCCGGTTCGCACGGCGGCGATGTCGAAGTGATTTCTTTGGGTCGCGACGGCGTGGCAGGTGGCGACGGCCTGGATAAAGACATAGGCAGCTGGGAAATCTAAGCAGCATCGGCTTTAGCCACTTTGTTATTAATAGCTGCTCAGGCAGGTTTGACGGCCTAAACTGTCAAAAACACCCTTCAATTTGACTACAGGATGCCTCAGATGGAAATGCCTAACGCTTTAGTCGCTGGTATGCAGAAAATGCTAGGCAGCGTGCAGCCGCCAGCATGGTTGGTGCGCGAAATTCAAAACCGTATCGTGCTGAGTTTGAACCATGTGCTGCAGCAAGAGCCCGAAGCCATGGAGCGCCTCAAGCGCCAAGTGGGCAAAGCCGCGCAAGTCGAGTTTTTGCCTTGGACTATATGCGTGCAAATCACCCCCGCGGGTCTGCTCGAATTGGCAGCGCCTGAGCGTGTGGCTGATTTGACGCTGACCGTACAAGACAACATGGCCGCGCTTACCGCCAAGCTCGCCAAAGGCGAAAAACCGCTGACGCAAATCGCTGGCGATGTGCAACTGGCGGCTGACATCAACTGGCTGATCGACCATGTGCGCTGGGACTTTGAAGAAGACCTTGCAAAGCTAGTGGGCGACGCCACCGCGCACAACATCGGCCAAGCCCTGCGCGCTGTTGCGGGCGGCTTGCGCCGTTTTGTTTCCTCGTTTCGCAATGACGCCAGCGTATAAAAGAATTTTGCAATGAGCCTCTGGGACCGTGGCGTTCGCGCTTTTTTGATTCTGCGTGTGTTTTGGCGCTACGGCTTGGATGACATTGCGCTGGGCAGTTTGAATAGCCCGAGTTGGCAGCGCCGCAGCCGCTACCTGCGTTTGGGGCGCGACCTGTCGGCACCGCGCGGTCAGCGTCTGCGTTTGGCGCTAGAGGCTTTGGGCCCGATCTTCGTCAAATTCGGCCAAGTGCTCTCCACCCGCCGCGACTTGCTGCCACCCGATTTGGCCGATGAGTTGGCATTGTTGCAAGACCGCGTGCCCGGCTTTGACAGTGACCTGGCGGTGCGCATTATCGAGCGCAGTTTTGGCCGCCCGCTGGCTGAGATTTTTCTCACTTTCGAACTCGTGCCCGTTGCCAGCGCCTCCATCGCGCAAGTGCACTTTGCCGAAATCGCCGACAAAAACACTGGCTTGCCCATCGCCGTGGCCGTCAAGGTCTTGCGCCCCGGCATGGCCAAAGTGATAGACAAAGACTTGGCGCTGATGCGCCAAATGGCGCGCCTCTTAGAGCGCGTGAGCGAAGACGGCAAACGCCTGAAACCCCTCGAAGTCGTGGCCGAGTTTGACAAATACCTGCACAACGAACTCGACCTGATGCGCGAAGCGGCCAACGCCACGCAACTGCGCCGCAATATGGCGAATGTGGCCGCGGTGCGAATCCCTGATATTTATTGGGACTACTGCCGCACCGAAGTCATGACCATGCAGCGCATGGTGGGCGTGCCCATCAGCCAGGTCGATGTCTTGAAGCAAAGCGGCGTGAACCTGCCGCAGCTCGCGCGCGATGGCGTCATTGTGTTTTTCACGCAAGTCTTTCGCGATGGTTTTTTCCACGCCGACATGCACCCGGGCAATCTGCTGGTCGACACCAGCCCGGCGCAGTTTGGCCGCTTCATCTTGCTCGACTTTGGCATCGTTGGCAGCTTGTCGCGTTACGACAAAGAGTATTTGGCGCAAAACTTCGCCGCCTTTTTCAACCGCGACTACCGCCGCGTGGCGCAGTTGCATGTCGAATCAGGTTGGGCGCCGGCTGACACCGACATCAATGATTTTGAAGGCGCTATTCGCAGCGTCTGCGAGCCTTATTTTGACAAACCGCTGCGCGAGATATCACTGGGCATGGTGCTGATGCGCTTGTTCCAAACCTCGCGCCGCTTTCAGGTCGAGATTCAGCCGCAGTTGGTTTTGTTGCAAAAAACCCTGCTCAATGTCGAGGGTCTGGCGCGCCAGCTCGACCCCGAGATGGACTTGTGGGCCACTGCCAAACCCTTCTTGACCGATTGGATGAACGAGCAAATGGGCCCCAAACGCCTGTGGCAAGATTTGAAAATCGAAGCGCCGCATTTCGCCCGCATCTTCCCGACCTTGCCGCGCTTGGTGCACGACTATTTGCAGCAGCACACCACGCAAGCGGCAGCGGTGCACCCGCGCATAGATAGCGGGGGTGCGCAGCGCGATTTGCTGCAGCAACTCTTGCTAGAGCAGCGCAAAACCCAGGCAACGCTGCACACCTTGATTTACACGCTGGCGGGCTTTGTGCTTGGCGCCGTGGCGGTGATTGCCTTGATGCGCTTTGGCGTCATGCGTTTGTTTTTTTAAGTCCCTACCGTGTCTGAATTCGAGATTGAGCAACATTTCCTCGCCAAGTTGGGCGAGCTGAAATACACCCCACGCCCCGACATTCGCGACCGCGCTGCGCTGGAGCGCAACTTCCGCGAGAAGTTTGAAGCGCTCAACCGCGTCCATCTCAGCGATGGCGAATTCGCCCGCCTGCTAGGCGAAATCGTCAC
>CAZUUN010000125.1:0-4711 GCA_964622735.1 uncultured Burkholderiaceae bacterium
GGCGCAGGCGCTTGACATTCCAGCTGTGAAAGTATTCGTGGCTGATCAAGCCCAACAAAGTGGTGTAGCCCTTGCCCTGCGGCTTGTCGCCTAAACGCGGCAGGTCTTGCTGGGCGCAAATCAGGGCGGTGCTGTTGGCGTGCTCCAAGCCGCCGTAGCCGTCTTCGCTGGCATGCAAAATAAACAAATATTGCGCAAACGGCTGCGCTGCGCCTTGGCTCGCGCGCGCCCAAAATTGCAGCTCTTGGCTGCAAATGGCTTGCGTGTCTTGTAGCAAGCGGGCGCCATCAAAATTAGCGGGCAGACCGCTGATGACGAAGCGATGGACGATGCCCTCGGCCTCAAAACTGCCCAACCACAAGTCGCCCAGCGCAAAAGGCGTGTCGGCCATGTGGTCGTAGTCGTCAAAGAGATAGGTGGGCGTGTCGGCAGGTGCATCGTTGCTAGCAGTCGCGGCCGTGTAAATTTGCCACAGCGGCTGCGTCAGCGGCGCAAACGACAACGCGTGCGCGGCGCTTTCTTGGCCCAGCACGCGCAGACACAGGGCGGTGGGGTTGAAAAAAGCGCGTTCGCTGTCTAGCCAAGCGGTGCGCACCGAGTTGTCAAAGGCATACACCTCGTACTCCAGCACCAAGCGGCTGCCCGCTTTGCAATCGGCTTGCCAAGTGCATTTGTCCAGCTGCTGCAGCGCGATGGGCTGAGCCTCGGCGCCATCGCTGATATTGGCGCTAGGGCTGCTATAGGCACGCAGCTTTTGCACATGTTTAGAGAACTCGCGCACCATATAGCTGCCCGGTATCCACACTGGCAGCGCCAGCACTTGATGCGCGCTGGCGTGTGCAATCGTGAGCGTGACGCGGTAGAGGTGCGCGCGCACATCGCTGGCATCGATGCGGTAGTGGATGGGCGCGCTGGCGTGCCGCAATGCAAAAGCGAGTGGCATGGCCTGATTATTGCAAAATGCAAGCGCCGCCGCGAAGGCAGCGACGGCTTGCGGCCTTATTTGCTTTTGTTCAAGCCCGCTTCGATTTGTTGCACTTGGATGGCGCCGGGTACGCGCGTGCCATCGGCAAAAATAATCGCTGGCGTGCCGTTGATGCGGTATTTTTGGCCATAGGCGAGGTTGCGATCAAGCGCGCTGACATCGCATTTGGCTTTGCTGTCTGGTGGCACGACGCCGCGCAGCATCCAGTTTTCCCAAGTTTTCGATTTGTTGCTGGCACACCAAATGGCTTTGCTTTTCTCGACCGAGTCTTCACCCAAAATCGGCAGCAAGAACAGGTGTACCGTCACATTGTTGATTTTTTGCAAGTCCGCTTCAAAGCGTTTGCAGTAGCCGCAATTCGGGTCAGCAAAAACCGCCATTTTGCGTTTGCCATTGCCGCGCACGATGGTGAAAGCGTCTTTGAAAGGCAGAGCTTTGAAGTCGATGGCCGAGAGCTTGTCGATGCGCTCTTTGGTCAAATTGATGCGCTTTTGCACATCGATGATTTCGCCTTGAATCAGAAAATCACCACGGGCATCGGTGTAGACAATGTCAGCGCCGTTGAGACGCACTTCATACAGGCCAGCAATCGGTGCGGGCTTGATCTCGTCAATAGCGGGGAAGTTAGACAAACGCGCAGGCAGGTTTTTGCGGATCAGCGCTTCAGGCGCACTTTGTGCGGCGGCTTGAAAAGACACCAGCGCCAGACCGAGCGCGACAGCTAGAGAAGAAAATTGCATAAACAGTGACCGCCTTAAAGAGGGTGAAAGGGAAGTGCTGAGCGGGCAGGGCAGGCGCCCCTAGCCCATGGCCCGCGCGAGGGCGCGATTTTTCAGAGGCTGCAAGCGGTTAAAAGCTTGCATGCCCCAATGGCGCATGGCGCTCACTGTAGCATGGTCGTGCGTAAACAGCCGTTGCAAGCCGTCAGTGGCCAGACGCATTTGCTGCCATTGCGCTTTGCGCTCGCGCTCCCAGCGGCGCAACACGCGCAGATCGCCAACGGGGCGGAAATATTCACGCGCTTGCAAATGTTGCGCCAGCGAGAGTGCATCGGCAAAGCCTAAATTGAGGCCCTGACCAGCCAATGGGTGCATGCTGTGGGCGGCATCGCCCAAGAGGACCCAGCTTTTGCCCGCCTGCTGACCACACCAATGCTGCGCTTGCGCCAAGCGCAAAGGCCAAGCGGCGCGTGCGCTTTGCAGCGTCATGCTGCCGAGTTGTTGGCCGCAGGCTTGCTCTAGCGCAGCGGTGAAAGCAGCCTCGTCTAAATCCATGTGGGCTTGTGCTTGCGCGCTCGACAGTGACCAGACCAGTGCTACGGTATTGTTAGCTGCTGTGGCAGCGTTGTCGGCCTCAAAGCCTGTTTTTTTATCTGAATTTCGCGGTAACAAGGCCAAGACATTGCCCTGTGCATCAAACCACTGATAGGCCGTGTTGTGGTGCGGCCGCTCGCAGTGCAGGTGCGCCGCGATAGCGCTTTGTTCATAGGGGTAAGCTTCGTAGGCCAGCCCAAACTCGCTGCGGCTGCTGCTGTCGCGGCCTTCGCAAATGGCAGTCAGGGGCGCAGCCACGCTCTCGCTCACCAGCTCTATGCCGCTTTGGTAATGCAGGGCGCGTTCGAGTTGGGCGTCGAGCACGCTGGCGTCGACGATATAGCCCAAGGCGCTTTCTGCGCCGTCAGCGCCAGGTGGCGCATCGAACTGCAGTTGCGCACCGCCAGCCTCGTGCACGCGCATATGCGCAATTGGGCAAGCCAGTGCCGCATCGCCTTGCGGCCAAACCTTGAGGGTTTGCAGCATGTTTTTGCTAGCAGCATTGAGTGCGTAAGAGCGCAAATCAGGCTGCGCTTGCGCCGCTGCGGGTGCTTGCACCAAAGCCACGCGCAGGCGCTCTTTTGCTAAGAGCAAAGCCAGCGCCTTGCCCACCATGCCCGCACCGCGGATACAAACATCAAATTTCATGCAAACATTCTAGCGGCTGGCTTGTGCGGCGGTGCGGCCCAGGGCTTTATTCCAGTGCCTCTAGGCCTAAGCCGTCGATCTGCTCCAGGGCTTTGCCCGCAATGCCTTGCAAATCGCCATACATGCCCGTGGTAGCCAGCATCAATTTGTCGATTTGTGTTTGGCGTTTGGCCCATTGGCGGCTGATGGCGGTGCGCTCTTTTTGCAAGTCTTCGTGCAGGCTGCTAAAAGTCTCGACCAAGCTTTCGATGCGCTGCTTGAATTGCGTGCCCGTCAGGTATTGGTAAACCAGCTCTTGCTTGCTGCCTTGGTTTTGTGCCAATTGCCGTGCGGTGTGCACTTGCTGCACGCCTTGGCGCAGCACCATGCCCAGCGCCAAGGCGTGGGTCAGATTGCAAACCCAGACACCATCTAAGAGGCCAAAGCTCTCGATGCCCTTGGGCATGGTTTGCGTGACCAAAATCGCAATGTCGGCGCGGGCGCGGCGCAAATCGTCTTTGAGTTTGGGGATCCAGTCATTGCTCCAGGCTTTGGTGCGTTTGATCTCCCACAAAAGCGTGCCGCACTGCTGGCCTGAGGGCGCGAGGACGAGATGGCGCAAATCAGCGCCCAGCTCGCCTTTGGCGACCGGCTCGATGTTGTCGTGCAAAAACTGCTCGCGCAAACGCTGCTCTAAATTCAGCTCCAGTGCTTCGCCTTGCAGCTGTTGCGAGCCTTGCTCGGCCTTTTGTTTCAGCTCGGCAATTTTTTGTTGCATGCTGGCGATGGTCAGTTCGCGCTCGGTGATTTGCAGCTTGAGCGCGTCTTCGGCTTCGATTCTGGCGCGGGCTTTGACGCTGGATAAATTCTCTTGCACGCGCTTTTCAACGGTCAATTCCAGCTCGCGGCGCTCGTCTTGCAAGGCGCGTTCTTGCTTCAAGAAATCAGCCTCGGCTTTTTGCGCCTGCGCCAGCTTCGCCTCTTGCGTCGCGAGGCGCTCTTGCAATTGCGCAGCTTGCACTTGCGCCGCCTGCATTTGCTCGGCGTTCTCGGCTTTTAACCGTTGCGATTCTTGGGCGATGAGCTGTGCGCGTTCGCGTTGCAAGCGCTCTTGCACTTGGGCGGCCACTTGTTCTTGCAGTTTTTCTTGCTGCTGCACGATGCTGCGCTCGCGCGCTTGCAGCTCACCCTCGCGTTGCAAAATTTGCGCGTCTTTCTCGCGCAGGCGTTTTTCAAACTCGGTGCGACTCGCCGCCAGCATGGGCGCGGCCAGCGATTCGGTCAGTTTGATGGCATTGCTGCAATGCGGGCATTGGATAGTGGCGTCAGACATAGCGGCTCATTTCACCATAAACAAAAGCAGGCGCACGACAGCTGTGCCTGACAAGTCGGGAATTTAGCAGCTGTACCAAAAACGCTCAGCCAGGTAGCGCAAGGTGATGGCGCTCAGGCGCAGGGTGCGGTAGCTGTATTCAAACACTTTCATGATTCTTTCTTCCTCTACTCAAAATCGTCATCCAAATCGCCGCCCGCTTGCCGCAGCGCCAAGCGTATGCTGGCGGCGGAAAAGCCACGGCTGGCTAAAAATCGCATCTGCTTGGCACGCTCAGCGGCATCGGTCGCCAGCGCGCCAAAGCGCTTTTGCCAGACGCTATGCGCCCTTTGTCCTTCCGTCTGCGCCAGGTTTTCGCTCGCGCTGGCGATGGCTTCAGGCGCCAAGCCCTTTTGCTTCAACTCTTGCAGCACGCGGGCATTGCCCAGCTTCTCGGCGCGGCGGTGCACCAGC
>CAZUUN010000126.1:0-4680 GCA_964622735.1 uncultured Burkholderiaceae bacterium
TGCGCGGGTGCACCATCTTGATGAACTGCTTGATCATCTGCTCGGTGATGACGAAGTCGGCAATCACGCCGTCTTTCATCGGGCGGATGGCTTCGATGTTGCCAGGCACTTTGCCCAACATGGCTTTGGCTTCGCGACCAACGGCTTGTATGGTTTTTTTGCCTTGGGGGCCGCCTTCATGGCGGATCGCCACGACAGATGGCTCGTCAAGCGCTATGCCCTTGTCGCGTACAAAAATCAAGGTGTTGGCAGTACCCAAGTCGATCGCCAAATCGGAAGAAAAATAACGGGGGAAAAAACGCATGGTGAGGGCTCGTTCATTAGCCTTTGCAACAGGCTTTGCAAAGCGCAGAAAATAGGTGTTGGTGGCGAAAATGCAGACCACTGAGGATGCCCGCACCGCCTCGGGTTTTGGGCTTTTCTCTCTTGCAGTTTCTAAAGCTAGAATCATACCTTAATTCAGCAGTTGACCCAGTGGCTAACTGCTTGTTTTCCCTAGAATTCCGGCCTGGATTACAGATCTTTACGCAGTCCAATCACGGCTCGGGGTTAACCCTAAAATGAGACATTTATGGCGCAATTAAGCCTTCAGGATATTGAGCGTCTTGCGATGCTGACTCGGCTCGAGATTGGGCCGGCGCAAGCGCAAGAAGCCCTCACGCATATCAACCAGTTTTTTGACTTGGTGGAGAAAATGAGCGCGACCGACACCAGCGGCATCGAGCCCCTGCACCACCCCGTGAGCATGGTGCAAGACATCAGCCTGCGCTTGCGCCCCGATGTGGTGAGCGAAGCCAACCAGCGGGAAGCCAACCAAGCGGCAGCCCCAGCGGTAGAGGCGGGCCTGTTTTTAGTGCCTCGCGTGATTGAGTAAGGCGCAACATGACACAAGAGCTCCACCTACAAAGCCTCACTAGCCTGTCGCAACTGCTACAAAAAAAGGAATTAAGCAGCAAAGAACTGGCACAGCACTATTTGCAGCGCATGCAAACGCACGCCCACTTGGGCGCATTTTTAGAGGTAAATGAAGCCGCCACTTTGGCGCAAGCCGAGGCCGCCGATGCGCGATTGCAAGCCGGTGAAAAAACGCCGCTATTGGGCCTGCCGATTGCACACAAAGATGTGTTCGTGACGCGTGACTTTGCCACCACCGCTGGTAGCAAAATTTTACAAAATTACCGCTCGCCCTTTGATGCCACCGTCGTCAGTAAACTGGCCGCCCAAGGCATGGTGACGCTGGGCAAGCTGAATATGGACGAGTTCGCCATGGGCTCGTCGAATGAAAATTCGGCCTATGGCACGGTCAAAAATCCGTGGAATCCAGCCCATGTGCCAGGCGGCTCCTCCGGTGGCTCCGCCGCAGCAGTGGCTGCTGGTTTAACGCCCGCAGCCACGGGCACTGATACCGGCGGCTCGATCCGCCAACCGGCTGCGTTTTGCGGCGTGACGGGCATCAAGCCGACCTATGGCCGCGTGAGCCGCTACGGCATGGTGGCCTATGCCTCTAGCCTAGACCAAGCAGGGCCTATGGCGCAAACGGCAGAGGACTGCGCCCTGTTGCTGAGTGCCATGGCGGGCAGCGATCTCGACCGCGATTCCACCAGCCTAGACAGCCCAGCCGAAGACTACAGCCGCCAATTGGCTCAGTCGATCAAGGGGCTGAAAATCGGTTTGCCACGCGAGTATTTCGCCGCTGATTTGCCAGCCGGTATGCAAGCGCAGCTCGACGCGGCGATTCAAACCCTGCACGACTTGGGCGCGCAAACCGTGCCCATCAGTTTGCCCAATACCGAACTGTCGGTGCCCGCTTATTACATCATCGCCCCTGCCGAGGCGAGCAGCAATTTGAGCCGCTTTGACGGCGTGAAGTTTGGCCACCGCGCCAGCGATTACACCGACTTGCTCAATATGTACCGCAAAACGCGCAGCGAAGGTTTTGGCCCCGAGGTGCAGCGCCGCATCCTGATCGGCGCTTATGTTTTGTCGCACGGTTATTACGACGCTTACTATGTCAAAGCGCAGCAAATCCGCCGCTTGATCGCGCAGGATTTTCAAACTGCATTTGCCGGCTGCGATGTGATTGCCGCGCCCGTCGCGCCCAGCACCGCATGGAAGCTGGGCGAGAAAAGCAATGACCCAGTAGCAAATTATTTGGCCGACATTTTTACCCTGCCCGCTTCACTTGCAGGTCTGCCCTGCATGAGTTTGCCTGTCGGCCTGTGTGACGGTCTGCCCGTGGGCATGCAATTGATCGGCAACTATTTGCAAGAAGCGCAGCTATTGCAAGTCGCGCACCAGTTCCAACTCGCCAGCAGCTTTCACCAAGCGCGGCCAAGTGCTTTTTAAGCATTTAGCTCATTTTTAAGTGCCTTTTTGCCATATTAAGCCGTCAAAGCTGCCTGAGCAGCTATTATTTTTATAGTACCCAGATGACAGGATGCAAGCCATGAGCAGCACCAACACCACACACGGCCCCACCCACGGGCCTTTAGTGCGCGGTTACGAAGTCGTGATCGGCTTCGAAACGCACACCCAGTTGGCCACGCACAGCAAAATCTTCAGCCGCGCGGCCACCGCCTTTGGCGCCGAGCCGAACACCCAAGCCTGCGCGGTCGACTTGGCCCTGCCCGGCACCTTGCCCGTGATGAACCGCGCAGCGGTGGAGCGTGCGATTCAATTTGGCTTGGCCGTGAATGCGCAGATTGCGCCGCGCTCGGTTTTTGCCCGCAAAAATTACTTTTACCCCGATCTGCCCAAGGGCTACCAAACCAGCCAGTTTGAGTTGCCTGTGGTCGTTGGCGGCGAGGTCGCTTTCTTCTTAGACGGCGAGCCGCGCAGCGTCAAACTGGTGCGCGCCCACCTCGAAGAAGACGCGGGCAAATCGCTGCACGAAGACTTTCACGGCATGACGGGCATAGACTTGAACCGCGCGGGCACCCCGTTGCTGGAGATCGTGACCGAGCCAGATATGCGCTCTTCGGCCGAAGCCGTGGCCTATGCCAAAGAGCTGCACAAAATCGTGACTTGGATCGGTATTTGCGATGGCAATATGCAAGAGGGTTCATTCCGCTGCGACGCCAATGTCTCGGTGCGCAAACCCGGCGCACCCTTAGGCACACGCCGCGAGATTAAAAACCTGAACAGCTTCAAGTTCATGCAACAGGCGATTGATTTTGAAATCCGCTGGCAGATTGAACAAATCGAAGACGGCCACGCGATTCAACAAGCCACCGTTTTGTTTGACCCCGACACGGGTGAAACACGCGCCATGCGCACCAAAGAAGACGCCGCCGACTACCGCTACTTCCCTTGCCCCGATTTGCCGCCGCTGGTGATAGGTGCAGATTGGGTCGAGCAAATCCGCAGCGCCCTGCCCGAGCTGCCGCGCAGCTTTGCAGCACGCCTGATCGCCAGCCACGGCCTGAGCGCCTATGACGCGGCGCAGCTGACACAAGACAAAAGCACCGCCACTTATTTTGAAGCCGCGGTGCAAGCGGGCGGCCCAGCCAAACTCGTCGCCAACTGGATGATGGGGGAACTGGCGCGGCGCTTGAACCAAGACAATTTGGGCATGAGCGACTGCCCCATCAGCCCAGCGCAATTGGCGAGTCTGGTGCAACTGATTGCCGCTGACACCATCTCGAACAACGCTGCCAAACAAGTGGCTGACGCGCTGTGGAGCGGTACCGGCAGCGATGTCGAGGCTATCGTCGAAGCCAAAGGCTTGCGCCAAATCAACGACAACTCGGCGCTCGAAGGCATCATCGATGCGGTGATTGCGGCGAATGCCAAAATGGTTGAAGAATTCAAAAGCGGCAAAGACAAAGCGCTCAACGCCATGGTGGGCCAAGCCATGAAGGCCAGCAAAGGCCAGGGCAACCCGGCATTGTTTACGCAAATGCTGCGCAGCAAGCTGCAATAAAAAATTTCGCCTCAGGGCACACCCATTCATACGCTTAGGAGCTTTTATGCCAACTACTTTTAATTCCGTTGCATCTGTTTTGGCCGCTGTGGGCCAAGACCTAGGGCGCACTGACTACATCACCATAGACCAACAGCGCATCGACACTTTTGCCGAGGCCACGGGTGATGACCAATGGATCCATGTGGATCCCGTCAAAGCCAAAGATGGCCCGTTTGGCGCTACGGTGGCGCACGGCTACTTGACCATGTCTTTGGCCAACTTCTTTTTGCCGCAATTGGTGCATTACCAAGAACTGAAAATGGGCGTGAACTACGGCACGGACAAGGTGCGTTTCCCCTCACCAGTCCGCGTCAACTCGCGCGTTTGCGGTCGCGGTGAAGTGCTGAGCGCGGAAGAAATCAAAGGCGGCGGCGTGCAAGTCGTCGTGCGCATCAGCGTTGAAGTTGAAGGCCAAGACAAACCCGGCTGCGTGGTTGACACGATAAGTCGCTTGTATTTTGAGTGATCTGCGTTTAGGCTTGCAGGCACACCCCACCACTCACACAAGGTTTAGCCATGCAACATGCCGTCGCCCGTTCGAATGAAGTACTTGAGGGGCAGTGCCACGCCCTCACCTTGGCCGATCACAAAGTGCTACTCACGCGGGTGCAAGGTGAAGTGCGGGCGCTAGAGAATAAATGCGCGCACATGGGCTTGCCGCTGCACAAGGGCAAACTGGTCGATGGCGTGCTGCAATGCCCTTGGCACGGCGCTAA
>CAZUUN010000127.1:0-4575 GCA_964622735.1 uncultured Burkholderiaceae bacterium
GCGTGTTAGTTGGCGTGTTAGTTGGCGTGTTAGTTGGCGTGTTAGTTGGCGTGTTCGTAGGCGTGTTCGTAGGCGTGTTCGTAGGGGTGTTCGTTGGCGTGTTTGTTGGCGTGTTCGTAGGGGTATTCGTTGGCGTATTAGTCGGAGTGTTCGTAGGCGTGAGCGCGCCCACAGTGTCAATACTGATGTCGCCACCGCCGCAGGCTGAGACTAAGCCCATTAAAACGACACCCGCCATTAGCAAGCAATGTTTGATTTTTGAATGTTTGATATTCATTGCGCCCCCTAAAAAATGAAATTATTTTGCAAGCAGCGATTCTAGGTTGAAAAACAAAGAGTACGCCTAGCTAGAAGGGCTGATAGCTTGGGGTTTTCAAGAGCCTGCCGCTGGCCAAAAACCACAAAAACAATAGCTTCTCAGGCAGGTTTGACGGCTTAAAACACCAAAAACATGCCTAAAAATGCAGCAAAAACCTTTTTTAGCGCTTTTTAAGTCCCGCTGAACGCTGGGCAGCTTTTTTTTAAGGGCTTTGCCTGTCTTTACAGGCAAGCAAACGCGAATCATTCTCATTTGATGTAAACTCTCAGCAGATCTATTGCTCTACTCTTTGCCTATTTTTGAGGACGCATCCGCATGTTATTTTCCAAACGCAGCCCTTTTCTGTTTGCCGCCGCACTGGGCTTGGCCAGCCTTGGCACAGGCGCGTTGGCGCAAGAGCGCACGCTGAACATTTACTCCGCCCGCCATTACCAAACCGACCAAAACCTCTACGACGGTTTTGCCAAAGCGCAGAATGTCAAAATCAACCGCGTCGACAGCGACGATGCGGGCATTTTGCAGCGCCTCAAAGCCGAAGGCTCAGCCTCACCCGCCGATGTGGTCTTGCTGGTCGATGCCGCACGCTTGGCCCGCGCTGACGAAGAAGGTTTATTCGCGCCCATCAAGTCGGCCGTGTTAGAGAAAAACATCCCCGCGCAATACCACGCCAAAACCGGCCCCGAAGGCGCGACTTGGTTTGGCTTCTCGACCCGCGCCCGCGTGATTGTGTATAACAAAATCAGCGTCAAGCGTGACACGGTCGATACCTACTTGAAGCTGGCAGACCCACAACACAAAGGCCAGCTGTGCACCCGCAGCGGCTCGCACCCCTACAACCTCAGCCTGTTTAGCATGATGGCCGAGCATTTGGGACCCGTGCAGACTGAGCAGTGGCTCAAAGGCTTGGTCGCCAATATGGCGCGCACGCCCAAAGGCGGCGACACCGACCAGATCAAAGCGGTGGCCAGTGGCGAATGCCAAATTGCGCTGACGAACTCCTATTATTTTGCCCGCTTGCTGCGTTCGAAAAACCCCGAGGATCGCAAAGTGGCCGAGCGCGTAGGCGTGGTCTTTCCTGATCAAAAAGGCAACGGCACACATGTGAACATTGCCGGTGGTGCGGTAGCGAAAAACAGCAAAAACAAAGCCTTGGCGCAAGCGTTTTTAGAGTATCTGTCTAGCCCCGAGGCGCAGCACTACTTTGCCGACGGCAACAACGAGTGGCCGGTGGTGCCAGCCACCAAACAAAGCAACGCGGCACTGACGGCAATGACGGGTGGCAAAGGCTTTAAAGCCGATGTGATGCCTATCAGCGTGGTGGGCAATAACCAAACCAAGGTGCAGCAAATGCTAGACCGCGTGGGTTATCCATAAGCCTTTAGCAGCGCAACCCACACCCTAAAAAACCAGCTTGCGAGCTGGTTTTTTTTTTTGCTTTTTCACAAAGGGCGCTCTTCAGCTTTGTCGCCGCGCAGCGAACGGCTGAGCAAGATCACGGGGATCAAACCAACCAGCACCAGCGCCAGACTCGGCAGCGCCGCCTCGCTCAAGCGCTCATCGCGTGCCAATTGGTAGGCCACCACAGCCAGCGTGTCGTAGTTGAAAGGACGCAGCACCAGCGTGGCTGGCAGCTCTTTCATGATATCGACAAACACCAGCAACAAAGCCGCAAACACCGGGCGGCGCAGCAGCGGCAAATGCACGCTTTTAAACAAGCGCAGCCCATGCACCCCCAGCGTACGCGCGGCATCGTCGTGGCTTTGCGGAATGCGCGCATAACCGCTTTGCACGCTTTGCAGCGCCACAGCGGTAAAACGCACCAAATAAGCCCACACTATGCCCACGATGGTGGTGGTGACCCACGCCGCCACGCCCCAGTCGGGTTGCCAGGCTTGCAAAGCGCCCAAGGGCAAGAGCAAACCCACCACAATCACCGCGCCCGGCACGGCATAGCCCAAGCCCGTGACTTGCAGCAAAGCCTGCACCAAACGCCCCGGGCGCAAACGCGCCACGCTGGCCAAGGCCAAGGCGAACGCCAGAGCCAGCACAGCAGCGACGCCCGCTAACTGCACGCTGTTGAGCGCCCACTGCCCAAACTGCGCCCAGGGCACTGCTTGCTCAGACTCTAGGCCTTGAATAAAGGGGCGCAACATCATCGCCACCGGCAAGATAAAACCCAACAGCACAGGCAGCGCACACAAGGCATGCACCGCGCCCGCGCGCCAGCCCTGCAGCTGCAGCGCCCGCGCCTCTAGGCTATTGCTGCGAGCACTGCTATTGGGCGCAAAGCGCATGCGGCTTTGGGCGCGGCGCTCTAGCCACAATAAAAACCCCACGCTTGCCAGTAGCACCGTGGCCAGCTGCACCGCGGCCATGCGGTCGTCCATCACCAGCCAAGCTTTGTAAATACCAGCGGTAAAGGTTTGAATGCCAAAGTAGCTAGAGACGCCAAAGTCGGCCAAAGTCTCCATCAGCGCCAAAGCCATGCCCGCAGCCACGGCGGGCCGCGTGAGTGGCAAGGCCACGCGCCATAGGCGGCGCGGCAGGCTAGCGCCCAAGAGTCGCGCAGCTTCGAGCAAATGCGCGGCCCGCTCGGCCAGCGCTGCGCGTGCGAGTAAATACACATAGGGGTAGAGCGTGACGCTGAACATCAGGGCCGCACCCCACAGGCTGCGCACCTCAGGCAGTACGCGCCCTTGCAGGGCAAAGGTGGCGCGCAACCACTCTTGTGCGGGGCCGCCATACTGCAAAAAATCGGTATAGGCGTAGGCGCTGACATAAGCGGGCATGGCCAGCGGCAAGAGCAGCAGCCACTCCCAAGTAGCGCGCCCTTTAAAGTCGCACAGCGTGACCAACAAAGCAGCGCCCAAACCCAAAGCGGCCGAACCCAGCGCCACCAACAGGCACAGCAGCAAGGTGCTGCCCATGTAAGTGGGCAGCACCGTTTGCGCCATTTGCCAAACGATGTCAGCACTCGCGGCATCCCACTGCAAAGCGCCAAACAGCACGGCCAAAACCGGCAACACGATCAAGATGGCAACGGGCAGCAAAGCCCACGCCAGCCATGAAGTCTTTTGCCTTTGGTACTGAATAGTCACGGCTCGCACTGCCTAGAATTTAAATGCGAATTATAATCATTCGTCATTCTTCAAAAATGGTCGTCACGGCTGCCGCTACAACTTGCCTTATGCAACTTGAACTCCAAGAAACCAGTGTTCGCTACCCCAATCTAGCGCGGCCCGTTGTCGATTCTGTGTCTTTGTCGCTGGCAGCGGGCGATATTGGCGTCTTGTTAGGCCCTTCGGGCAGTGGCAAAACCACTTTGCTGCGCGCCGTGGCGGGGCTAGAGCCACTGACCCACGGCAGCATCCGCTTAGGCGAACGCGTGTTGAGCACCGCCAGCCTGGCGCTCGCACCCGAGCAGCGCCGCATGGGCATGGTGTTTCAAGATTACGCGCTCTTTCCACATTTAAGCGTGACTGAGAATGTGGCTTTTGGCCTGCATGGGCAAAGCCGCAGCGCCCAACGCGCGCGCGTAGCTGAGATGTTGGAACTCGTCGGCCTTGCTGAGCAAGCCGCACGCTACCCACACCAACTCTCGGGCGGGCAGCAGCAGCGCGTGGCCTTGGCGCGGGCGCTCGCGCCTAAGCCGCAGTTGCTGCTTTTAGACGAGCCTTTCTCTAACCTCGATGTGCATTTGCGCGAACACTTGGCGCAAGAGCTGCGCCAAATCTTAAAAACCGCCAACACCACCGCCCTGCTCGTCACGCACGACCAGCTCGAAGCCTTTGCCATCGGCGATAGGGTCGGCGTGCTGCACCAAGGCCAGCTGCACCAGTGGAGCGCGCCGCAAACGCTTTACCAACACCCTGCCAGCCCCTTTGTGGCGCAGTTTGTGGGTCAAGGCGCTTTAGTCGCCGTGCAACTCGCGCAAAACAGCGACGGCACTTGCACGCTGAACACGCCCTTGGGCGCGCAAGCTTGCGACAGCCAAGCTAAGGCGCCAGCAGGCAACGCGCGTCTGCTCTTGCGCCCGACTGATGTGCTGTGCGACAGCGCCGCAACGACGCAAGCGACCGTGCTGCGCCAAACTTTTTGTGGTGACAGCTACCTCTACACCCTAGCTTTGCCTGATGGCGAGCAGATTCAAATGCGCAGCTCCAGCGCGCACCAGCACCCACCCGGCTCTATCGTTGGCATCCGCTATGCCAGCGAGCAGCAGCCTGTGCTCTTTCCGGCGGCTTGAGCCGCCCCGC
>CAZUUN010000128.1:0-4571 GCA_964622735.1 uncultured Burkholderiaceae bacterium
TGGTAGTATTTTTTCAATAGCTGCCCAGGCAGGTTTAATAGGGTCTGCAAGCTTATTTAACTCATAAATAATGCTTTGTGGCGCTACGCGGCTGGCCTCGGTTTGCATACCGTGCAGCAGCACCGCAAAGCCATGTGTGCGCCCCAAGCGCGCCAAATGCAAAGCCAGCAGCGGCGTTAAACACGGCTGGCGACGCGCACCGCTGTAGCTGGGCAAAACCACCACGGGGCAAGTGCTGCGCGGGCGCTGCAGATGGGGCGTGAGCGCATCTAAAAAACCGGCCAGCTCATCGGGCGTTTCGCCTTTGATGCGCATAGCAATACAAAACGCGCCCAGCTCTAATTCACTCAAATCGCCGCGCAAGAGCTGCGCCATCAAATCGCTGGCTTGGCTGCGTGTGAGGTCGCGTGCGCCTTTGCGCCCACGGGCAATTTCTTTGAGGTAAGGAGCGATGGACATGAGCCAAAGTTTAATCGCTCGCGGGCTTGCATGCGCGAATTTTTTCGCCTGCCCGCAATAGGACAGACCCGCACCAGTCGGGCGCATGCCGCCCTGAAATGGTGCAGCCGCCGCAACTGCCGATTTAGCACTCACGCTGCTCTCATGACCGTGCTCGCAGCTTGATGAAATAACCCCATTTGCATCGCTGGCACGGTAGTTGCATTGCAGGGAGTAGGAGCGCGTATTGCAAGCGCGAACATTTTGCAAAGTACCGCGAGAAAAGAGAGATAGACCGATGAAAAAACTCAGGCTAGTCATGGTGGGCAACGGCATGGCCGGTGTGCGCACACTCGAAGAATTGCTGAAGATCACGCCCGAGCTTTACGACATCACCGTGTTTGGCGATGAGCCGCACCCCAACTACAACCGCATCTTGCTCTCGCCCGTTTTGGCGGGCGAACAAACGCTGGACGAGATCGTTCTGAACGATTGGTCCTGGTACAGCGATAACGGTATTCATCTGCATGCGGGCTATCGCGTGCACACCGTCGACCGCGTGCACCGCGTCGTGCACGCGACTAACGCTGCCGGCAATGCCATCAGCGCCGAATACGACCGCCTGATTTTGGCGACGGGCTCGAAAGCCTTCATCTTGCCCATACCCGGACACCAACTCGCGGGCGTGCTGGGTTACCGCGACATTGCTGACACGCAGGCCATGATTGATGCCGCCACCATTTACCAACACGCAGTGGTGATAGGCGGCGGCCTGCTGGGGCTAGAGGCTGCTAACGGCTTGATGAAGCGCGGCATGCAAGTCACCGTGGTGCACGCACACGAGGGGCTGATGGAGCGCCAACTCGACGCGGTGGCCAGCAAGATGCTGCGACGCTCGCTCGAAGAGCGTGGCATGCAATTCTTGATGAGCGCCCAAACCCAAGCTCTGCAAGGCAATGCCGAGGGCCGCGTCATGGCGGTGCAGTTTGCTGACGGCAGCGAGATTCCGGCTGACCTAGTCGTGATGGCAGTGGGCATACGCCCGAACACGCAGTTGGCCGCAGAAATGCGTTTGCACATTGACCGCGGCATCGTCGTCAGCGACACGCTGCAAACCACCACCGACGCCCGCATTTACGCGGTTGGCGAATGCGCGGCCCACCGCGGCATCGCCTACGGTTTGGTGGCGCCGCTGTTTGAGCAAGCCAAGGTGCTGGCCAACCACTTGGCCGAGTTTGGCATAGGCCGCTACCAAGGCTCGCTCACTTCCACCAAGCTCAAAGTCACGGGCATAGATTTGTTCTCGGCTGGGAATTTTCAGGGCGATGCGGACACGCAAGAGATCGTGATGAGTGACCCCGGCTCGGGCGTCTACAAGAAACTGGTGCTCAAAGACGACAAACTGGTGGGGGCCTGCTTATACGGCGACACCGTCGATGGCAGTTGGTACTTCAAACTGCTGCGCGATGGCCGCACGGTAAACGACATCCGCGACAAGCTGATCTTCGGCGAATCGAATATGGGCGATGCGGGTCACCAAGGCCAAAACAAGGCCGCCGCCATGCAAGACAGCGACGAGGTCTGCGGCTGCAATGGCGTGACCAAGGGCGCCATCTGCAAAGCCATCAAAGAGAAGGGCTTGTTCACGCTCGACGAAGTGCGCAAGCACACCAAGGCCAGCGCCAGTTGTGGCTCGTGCACCGGCTTGGTCGAGCAAATTTTGATGTTCACCGCAGGCGGCGATTATTCACAAACCCCCAAGACCAAACCCCTGTGCGCCTGCAGCGAGCACGGCCACCAAGCGGTGCGCGACGCCATACGCACGCACAAGCTGCTAGACACGGGCGCGGTCTTTCGTTCGATGAACTGGCGCACACCCAACGGCTGCCCCAGCTGCCGCCCTGCCATCAACTATTACTGCATCAGCACTTGGCCCCATGAGGCGCAAGACGATCCGCAAAGCCGCGCCATCAACGAGCGCAGCCACGCCAATATTCAAAAAGACGGCAGCTACAGCGTGGTGCCGCGCATGTGGGGCGGCGAGACTTCGGCGGCTGAGCTGCGCCGCATTGCCGATGTGGTGGACAAGTACCAAATTCCCACTGTCAAAGTCACGGGCGGACAACGCATCGATTTGCTGGGCGTAAAAAAAGAAGACCTGCAAGATGTTTGGCGCGACATCGGCATGCCCAGCGGCCACGCTTATGCCAAAGCGCTGCGCACGGTCAAAACCTGCGTTGGCAGCGAGTGGTGCCGCATGGGCACACAAGACAGCACGCGCATGGGCAAAGACTTGGAGCGCGCCTTTGTCGGCATGCAAGCGCCGCACAAGGTCAAGTTCGCCGTCAGCGGCTGCCCGCGCAACTGCGCCGAAAGCGGCATCAAAGATGTGGGGCTGATCGGCGTGGACAGTGGCTGGGAGATGTATGTTGCGGGCAACGGCGGCATCAAGACCGAAGTGGCGCAGTTTTTCACCAAGCTCAAAACCGCTGAGGAAGTGATGGAGTACACCGGCGCCTTCATGCAGTTGTACCGCGAAGAGGGCTGGTACCTAGAGCGCACCGTGCACTATGTCGCCCGCGTGGGTCTGGACTATGTCAAAAGAAAAGTGCTGGAAGACCACGAAAGCAGGCAGGCGCTGTGGGCACGGCTGCAAGCGGCGCTTGCGGGCACGCCCGACCCTTGGTTCGATTTTGACAAGGCGCGGGTCGATCAGCGCCAGTTCATACCGATCATGGCGGCCTGACCTTGAACCAAAAAAAAGATCACGGCTTTCCGATTCATCCACCACCCCAAACGAAAGAAAAATAATGACAGACTGGAAACCCATCTGCCGAGTAGAGGACATACCCGTATTGGGCGCACGCCGGGTGCAGCGCGCGCAGGGCTTAGAGGTGGCGGTCTTCCGCACCGCATCCGACGAAATTTTTGCACTGTTAGACCGCTGCCCACACAAGGGCGGGCAGCTCTCGCAAGGCATGGTCTTTGGCAACAGCGTCGCCTGCCCTTTGCACAACTGGACCATCGATTTGTGCGGTGGCCAAGCGGCAGCGCCTGACGAGGGCTGTACGCCCCAGTTCCAAGTCAAAGTCGAGGGCGGCCAAATCTTCCTCAAGGCCGATGAACTGGCGCAACACGCCATCACCGAAACGCGCCCCCTCGCCGGGCCTTGCCAGCATGCCAGCGCCCTTGCGGCCTGAATTCTTTCTTCCACCCACCCCCACAACCGCAACCATCACAGAAAGAACTACCCATGTCCTACCTTGCCCCTGCCGAATTCGTGAGCAAAATGATCGATGCTGGTGAATCCAAAGTTTATATGTCGACCCGCGATACCCTGATCCGGGCAGGCATGGCTGGCGCCATTCTGTCCCTGACCGCGGTGTTTGCCATCTCGGCCACCGTCATGAGCGGTTCTGCGCTAGTCGGCGCGCTTTTATTTCCTGCGGGGTTTTGCATACTCTACTTGCTCGGCTTCGACCTGCTCACGGGCGTGTTTGTACTCACGCCACTGGCTTGGCTCGACAAGCGTCCGGGGGTGACGATTAAAGGCATTCTGCGCAACTGGGGACTGGTCTTTACGGGTAATTTTGTCGGTGCGCTGACTGTGGCCTTCCTCATGGCCTTCATCTTTACCTTTGGCTTTACGGTTGCGCCGAACGAGGTCGGGACCAAGCTCGGCCACATCGGCGAAGCACGCACGCTGGGCTATGCCGCCCACGGCTTGATGGGCTGGATCACCATCTTCATCCGCGGCATGCTGTGCAATTGGATGGTATCGACCGGTGTGATCGGCGCCATGATGTCGACGAGCGTCAGCGGCAAAGTCATCGCCATGTGGATGCCCATTACCCTTTTCTTCGCCATGGCCTTCGAGCACTCGGTCGTCAACATGTTTCTGTTTCCATCAGGCTTGATGATGGGCGGCAACTTCTCCATCCTCGACTACCTGCTGTGGAACGAAATCCCGGTGGTGCTGGGCAATCTGGTGGGCGGCTTGGCCTTCACGGGTCTGACGCTCTACATCACGCATGCGCGCACGGCGCCTAAACGCAGACTGGTGTAAGGGCATGATGGGCGACACTCTGCGGCTACGCATCGGTCAGCATTCAGACAAGGGCCGCAAGGAAATC
>CAZUUN010000129.1:0-4527 GCA_964622735.1 uncultured Burkholderiaceae bacterium
ACGGTTTGCAAAAGGTTAGCGACTACTTTGGCCGAGATTGGCACACGGCTAGAGCGTGGGCGGCGGTCTTGGCGGGCGTAACCATAGTAAGGAATGACAGCGCTGATGTTGCCGGCTGAAGCGCGTTTGTGCGCGTCGACCATGATGAGCAATTCCATCAGGTTTTCGTTGGTCGGCGCGCAAGTCGATTGCAGAATGAAAATGTCGCGGGCGCGGACATTTTGATTGATCTCGACAGTGACTTCACCGTCTGAGAAGCGCGAGACCGTGGCTGCGCCCAGTTCTATGCCCAAATGACTGGCGACTTCTTGCGCCAAAGCGGGGTTGGCGTTGCCTGTGAAGAGGAGGAAATCGTTGGCGGCTGCACTCATGATATCGGGCACTTATAAAGTCTTAAGGGGCAAATGGCTGCGCGTGCGCTTTGCCTGTCGGTGTGAACTGTCTCGTCGTCGGGCGCAAAGCGCCTAGCAGCGTATCCCTGAACTAAGAAAAGGCCAGGGCCGTTGGGTAGACAGCGCCGGGCCTTGTTGTGCATTTGGCAGGGGAAGAAGGATTCGAACCTTCGCATGCCGGAATCAAAATCCGGTGCCTTAACCAGCTTGGCGACTCCCCTACGGAGCGTTAAAGCTTAAGCCGCTTTAACATTGCCTTGAACTTGCCCTAAGACCGATTTACCACTGGATAAATGGATGCCGGGGCAAATTATGAACCATTTTTGCAAACCAGCCTTGCGGCAGTTCTGCAAGCAAGGCGGCTGCGTAAGCTGCCTTGTCTATCTTCGCAAATACAGCACTACCAGAACCCGTCATACGCGCTTGCAAACCGTGTTGGGCCATCTTGTCGAGGGCTTGCGCAATCTCAGGGTTGAGCCTTTGCGCCAAGTTTTGCATCGCGTTGTTGCCGTATTGGTATGGCCTCTGTGCGAAGTCCTCAATTATAGCCAATTTTGCAGCGCGTTGCAGCTCGGGGTGCTGAAAAATTTCAGCAGTTGAGACACCATGGGGTGGTTTGATGACCAAAAACTGCGCGGGCGCGAGTGTGATGGGCTGCAACTGCTCGCCGATGCCTTCGACCCAGGCGTTTTCGCCCAATAGAAAAAACGGCACATCAGCGCCTAGGCGCATGCCGATTTGCATCAGTTGCGCGCGCGTCAGTTGCAAATTCCACAATTGGTTCAAAGCAAAGAGCACGGTCGCTGCGTCTGAGGAGCCGCCGCCCATGCCTGCTTCTGAGGGCGTGTTTTTCTCTAATGCGATATGCGCACCCTGCGTGCAGCCTGTCGCCGCTTGCAGCGCTTGCGCTGCCCGCACACACAAATCATCGGCAGGCAGGCCGCTGGCGTTAGCGCCTTGCAAGTCTTCGCGGCTGATGCGCGCCTCGCTGCGCGTTTCTATGTTCAGCCTGTCGCAGCAATCGATCAGCATAAAAGCCGATTGCAGCAAGTGGTAGCCATCGGCACGCCGGCCCACGATGTGCAAAAACAAATTGAGTTTGGCGGGCGCTGGCAGTTGGTGAAGAGCGGGCATGGGCGGTGGGAAGCGAAAGGCAGCGGGTGGAGGTTAAATATTTTAGCTTTGAATGGCTTCTATGCCTCTTCAAACCTGCCTGAGAAGCTATTAAATGCCTAGCAGGTATTCAACAAAGACCCAACAAATGACAGCTTAGCCTAGAACGGTACGCAGAAAAAAACCACCGCGAGGGTGGTTTTTGTTCTCAGCCTAGCTGCGGCAGTCTGATTTGCTCTGCGCTTTCGGCGTTGCATCTGTGGCTCAGTCGCCAGTTGTGCATGCCGCGAAAGGCGCCGCAAATTACTTGCGTACTGCGCTGGCAGTTTTGGCGGCAGCTGCCGCCGCTGCAGGTACGGGCGGTGCTTCCACTGCAGGCAAGCCAGCTGCAGCACTCGCAGCCGAACTCGCGGCTGAAGCTGCATTGGCAGCGCCCGGAACCGCGCCACTGGCAACGCTGTTAAAAACGCTGTCGACCGGTTTGCCGACCACTGAGCTGCTACGGTGGTAGCCGATGTAGGTCAAAGCCAGAGTCGATGCCAAGAAAATACCGGCGGCGATGCCTGTGGCTTTAGACAGCGGGTTGGCGCTGCCCGAGGCACCAAACAAGCTACCCGACGCACCGGCGCCAAAGCTGGAACCCATGTCGGCGCCCTTGCCTTGTTGCAAGAGAATCAAAATGACCATGACGATGGCTGACAACAAAGCCAGCATCATAAAGAAACCCCAAAGACTGAACATAATTTACTCCGAAATTGATAGCTGCTCAGGCAGCAAATTAGGCCGCAGAGCCGATAATAGTTAAAAAATCTGCTGCTTTGAGCGCTGCACCACCAATTAAGCCGCCGTCGATATCGCTTTGGGCTAAGAGGTCTTTCGCATTGCTCGCATTCATGCTGCCGCCGTAGAGGATGCTGATGCGCTCGGCTTGGTTGCTGGCCGCTTTGAGTTGCGCGCGCAAAACCGCATGCACCGCTTGCGCCATTTCTGGCGTGGCGGTTTTGCCTGTGCCTATGGCCCAAACGGGTTCATACGCCAAGACGATCTCGCTGATGCAGTGGCCGTTTTCATGGATGACGGCGGCGAGCTGGCGCTTGACGACTTCTTCCGTTTGACCGGCTTCGCGTTGTGCCAGCGTTTCGCCGACGCAAACAATCGGTGTGATGCCAGCGGCCAAGGCCGCTTTGGCTTTGAGCGCAACCGCGGCATCGCTCTCGCCGTGGTATTGGCGGCGTTCGCTGTGACCAACGATGGCGTAGCGCGTGCCGAAGTCTTGCAACATGCTCGCTGCCACTTCGCCGGTGTAAGCACCTGCGGCGTGTTGTGAAACATCTTGCGCACCCAGTGCCACCGCTTTGCCAGCCGCGTGCGCAGCCAGCACTTGGCTGACTTGCGCCAAGTAGGGCGCAGGCACGCAAACGGCCACGCCGCAAGCGGGCGCTTGTGTGGCCAAGCCGTCCAACACCGCTTGCAGCAAGCTGGCGTTGGCGCTCAGGCTGCCGTTCATCTTCCAGTTACCCGCTATGAGTTTGCGCTGTGACATGGGTCTCGCTCCAGCTTACTGTTGCTGCGCGCCTTGATCGCGCTCGTTGCGACGCTGTGGCTCTTGGCCAGCGCCTTGCTGTTGTTGCTCAGGGCGCTCGCTCAGGGCTTTCATCGACAGTTTGACGCGGCCTTTTTCATCCGTGCCCATGACCTTGACTTTGACGATTTGGCCTTCGGCCAACACATCCGTCACTTTTTCGATGCGGTCATGGCTGATTTGGCTGATGTGCAGCAAACCATCTTTGCCTGGCAGCAAACCGATGAGGGCGCCGAAGTCGAACAGTTTCGTCACAGGACCTTCGTAGATTTTGCCGATTTCGACTTCAGCCGTCAGCGCTTCGATGCGGCGTTTCGCGTCTTCTGCTTTGGCTGAATCGTTCGAGGCGATCGTGACCACACCGTCATCGCTCAGGTCGATGGTGCAACCCGTTTCTTCCGTCAGCGCGCGAATGGTGGCGCCGCCTTTGCCGATCACATCACGGATTTTTTCCGGATTGATTTTCATGGTGTACAGGCGCGGTGCGAAATCGCTCACTTCGGTTTTCGCTTCGCCCATGGCTTCTTGCATTTTGCCCAAAATGTGCATGCGCGCTTCTTTGGCTTGGGCCAATGCAACTTGCATGATCTCTTTGGTGATGCCTTGGATTTTGATGTCCATTTGCAGTGCGGTCACGCCATTGGTCGTGCCGGCTACTTTAAAGTCCATGTCGCCCAAGTGATCTTCGTCGCCCAAGATATCGGTCAAAACGGCGAATTTGTTACCGTCTTTGATCAAACCCATGGCGATGCCTGCTACATGCGCTTTGACCGGTACGCCCGCGTCCATCATTGACAAGCAGCCGCCGCAGACTGATGCCATAGAGCTAGAGCCGTTCGACTCGGTGATCTCGCTGACTACGCGCAGGGTGTATGGGAACTCTTCTTTGCTTGGCAGCACTTGTGCCAGCGCGCGTTTCGCCAAACGGCCGTGGCCGATTTCGCGGCGTTTCGGTGAACCTACGCGGCCAGTTTCGCCCGTGGCGAAGGGAGGCATGTTGTAGTGGAACATGAAGCGGTCTTCAAAGTCGCCAGACAAAGCGTCGATGCGTTGTGCATCGCGGTCAGTGCCTAGTGTGGTGACGACCAAAGCTTGGGTTTCGCCGCGTGTGAACAGGGCCGAGCCGTGGGTGCGTGGCAGAACCGAGTTGCGAATTTCGATAGGGCGCACAGTGCGCGTGTCGCGGCCATCAATGCGTGGCTCACCAGCCAAAATTTGGCTGCGAACGATGCGCGCTTCGATGTCGAACAACATGCTTTCAACTTTGGCAGCGTCAAACGGTAAGGCTTCAGCAGCCAAAGCTGCTTTCACTTCAGCGTAAGCCGTGCGGCAAGCTTGTGTGCGTGCTTGTTTGCTGCGGATTTGGTAAGCTGCTTTGAGCTTGGCTTCAGCCAAGGCATTGATTTTGGCAATGAATGCCTCGTCTTTGGCTTCAGCCGT
>CAZUUN010000130.1:0-4524 GCA_964622735.1 uncultured Burkholderiaceae bacterium
TGCCGCCCGTGATGCCTTTAGACAGGGTGATGAAGTCGGGGTAGTCAGCGGCTTGGGGCTCGTTTGGCAAGCTGTGTTCCCAAGCCAAAAATTTGCCCGTGCGACCGCAACCCACTGCTATTTCATCCGCAATCAAATGCACATGGTGAGCCGTGCACAGCGCCCGCGCCGCGCTTAAATAAGCAGGCGGGTACATCAACATGCCGCTGGCGCATTGCACCAGTGGTTCGAGTATGAAGGCGGCAATCTGCTCGCTTTGCTCTTTTAATAAAGCTTCGAGCGCTTGCAGCGAGGCTTGCATGCGCGCGTCTTGCTCGCGCACATCGGCGCAGGCGGGCGAGGGGATGAGCAAAGGCTTTTGCAGCAGCGTGTCGTAGGTGCTGCGAAAAATGGCGACATCGGTCACGCTCAATGCGCCCAAGGTCTCGCCGTGGTAGCTGCCTTGCAAACAAACAAAGCGCTGCTTATTTGGCTGGCCGATATTGCGCCAGTAGTGAAAAGACATCTTCAGTGCGATCTCGACCGCGCTGGCGCCATCGCTGGCGTAAAACACATGGCCCAAATGCCCGTGGGTCAGGGCGCTTAAATTCTCCGCCAACTCAATCGCGGGTGCATGCGTGCAGCCCGCCAGCATGACATGGGGCAGGGTTTTGAGTTGGTTGCTGATGGCTTGGTTGATGCTGGCATCGCTGTGGCCAAACAGATTGACCCACCACGAGCTGACGCCGTCAAAATAGCGCTGGCCTTCGTAGTCAAACAGCCACGGCCCTTGGCCACGGGCGATGGGCAGCGGTGGGTTTTGCATGGCTTGCTGCATCTGCGTGCAGGGGTGCCAAACGGCAGCCAGGCTGCGTTTTTGCCAGCTGGAGTTGGTGGTGTGCATGGTTTTGTAAGCTTGAAGGTGGCCGGAAGGTGAGTAATGGCTTTATTTTAGCCTTAAATTTAAGGGTTAAAAAAGCCATATTTCTTTGTAAATGCTGCCTGAGCAGCTATTTTTTTAATAGCTTGGCGCAGAATGCCCACAACAATGCTGGGTAAAATCTTTCGACTCAGCAAGTGCTGGAAGTCAAGAAGCGCTAAGAGGACAACATCTGCATGAAACTTATCACCGCCATTATCAAACCGTTTAAGCTGGAAGAAGTGCGCGAGGCGCTGTCTGCCATCGGCGTGCAGGGCATCACGGTGACCGAGGTCAAAGGCTTTGGTCGGCAAAAGGGCCACACCGAGCTGTATCGCGGCGCCGAGTATGTGGTTGATTTTTTGCCCAAAATCAAACTCGAAATCGGCATCGACGACGCGCAAGTTGAGCATGTGATGGAGGCCATCGAGAAAGCCGCCCACACGGGCAAAATTGGCGATGGCAAAATTTTTGTGCAGCCTATCGAGCAAGTCCTGCGCATCCGCACGGGCGAAACCGGCCCAGCTGCGCTCTAAGCGCTACAGGCTGGGGCCACCCCCGAACCGAGCGCGTATGATGAATGCTTTGCCTGATTGATCAGGCCCCTGAGCGGCTATTTACCTTGTCAGCATGAACCCCAGTTACACCAGCAGTCTGCGCCGTTTGGCCGCAAAAATTTTCGGCTACGGCATCGTGGCCGCAGCGAAAATCGTGACTGGTGCACGCTCGTTTTGGCACAGCCCGCCGCAGGCAACGCCCACGGTTTATTTTGCCAACCACAACAGCCACGCCGACTTTGGCTTGGTCTGGGCCACGCTGCCGCCCGAGCTACGCTACCAAACGCGCCCCGTTGCGGGCGCTGATTATTGGCTCTCTAGCCCCTTGAAGCGCTTTGTCGGTGTCGATGTCGTGAACGCGCTGATGATTGCGCGTGAAGGCAGCAAAGTGCGCGAGAACAACCCGATTCGCCAGATGGCGGCGACGCTCGAAGCGGGCGAGTCGCTCATCATGTTCCCCGAGGGCACGCGCAATATGAGCGAGGAAATTTTGCTGCCCATCAAGGCTGGCATTTTCCACTTAGCCCGCGCCTGCCCCGATGTGCGCTTTGTGCCCGTTTGGATTGAGAACCTGCAACGCGTACTCCCCAAAGGCGTGCTGGTGCCCGTACCGATTGCCTGCACCGTGCGCTACGGCCACCCCTTGGAATTCAAACCTGGCGTCGGCAAAGTCGAATTTTTGGCGCAAGTGCGCACCGCGCTGATGGAGCTGCGCCCCGCCTACGACCGCCCCGATGAGCCGCGTGCGGCGGTGCGCGTGGCCGCTGCCAGTGCGATTGCTGCGCCCGCACCAGCACCCACGCCATCAGCGGTAGTGCCGCCCGCCAGCATGGCGGCAACAGCGGTAGCCGCTGCCGCATCTAGCGCGGCTGCCGACACAGTCAGCCCCGCCGCTGACAATGTTGTTGCTGGTAATGCTGATGCCGCAGGAGGCAGCCATGCTGACTGAACTCACGGCGGCGCTGCGCCAGCCCGGGGGCCAAGGCATATTGAGCGACGGCGCTTACCACCAAGCCAATTTGCAAATTTTTTTGGCGGCTTTGATCTTGCTCACGCTGGCTACCTTAACGGGCTTGCTGCTGCGCCACTTTAAAAAACAAGGCCGCACCCGCGCCGTGGTCGAGAACTACAACGCCCGCGTGCGCTCGTGGTGGTTTATGGGCGGCATCACCGCCTTGGCCTTTATGTTGGGCAAGGTCGGCATCATCACCTTGTTCGCCTTTATCTCGTTTTATTGCCTGCGCGAATTCATCAGCATGCTCTACACGCGCCGCGCCGACCATTGGGCGATAGCGGCGAGTTTCTTCATCATCCTGCCGTGGCAGTACGCGCTGATTTGGACCGAGTGGCACAATATGTACACCATCCTCATCCCCGTTTACGCCTTTTTGTTTTTGCCGATTTTGTCGGCGCTGCACGAAGACTCGACGCGGTTTTTAGAGCGCACCTCTAAAGTGCAATGGGGTTTGATGATCTGCGTCTACTGCATCAGTCATGTGCCCGCGCTGCTCACGCTCAAAATCCCGGGCTACGAAGGGCGCAATCTGCTGCTCATCGCCTTCTTGGTTATCGTCGTGCAGGGCAGCGACATTTGCCAATACATCGTCGGCAAAGTGACGCGCGACTTTCCGCTCACGCGCCGCTTGGTGCCCGAGATGACGCGCAAAACCATAGGCACTGGCCTGTTCAGCGCCGCTGTCTTGGGGCTGCTGCTGTGGTGGATGACGCCATTCACCGTCTGGCAAGCGCCGCTGATTGCGGTCTGCATCGCTGCTATGGGCATGCTGGGTAATTTGGTGATGGCGGCGATCAAGCGCGATCGCGGCATCAAAGATTGGGGCGACACCATCGTCGGTTATGGCAGCATGCTCGATAAGCTCGAATCCGTTATCTTCGCCGCGCCCATCTTCTTCCACATCATCCATCGCTGGTGGGTGTTGGCTTAAAGCCTAGGGGACTCGCTAGCGCTTAAAAATGGTAGTGTTTTAGCTATTTTAAGCGGTCAAACCTGCTTGAGCAGCTATTCTTTTTAGTGTTTTTATTGGTTTGTTATTTATTTAAAGGTCAAGTCATGAGCAATCTGTACACCGTTCAAGATGGCATCGCGCTCGTCACCCTCAGCAACCCGCCCGTCAACAGCCTGGGCTGGAAAATGCGCCAGCATGTGGTCGGCGCAGTCAATGCGGCGCAGTTAGACGCCAGTGTGCAAGCCATCGTCATTCATGGCGCGGGCAAAGTGTTTTGCGGCGGCGCTGACATCAAAGAATTCGGCAACTTCTCCGACATCAAACAACCCGTCTTTACGCCGCTCATGGGCGCGCTGGAGAATTCAAGCAAGCCCCTGGTCGCCGCCGTGCATGGCGTGGCTTTGGGCGGCGGTTTAGAGCTGGCTTTGGCTTGCCACTACCGCGTCATCGCCACCGGTACTTCGCTGGCTTTTCCTGAAGTCACGCTGGGCATCTTGCCGGGCGCGGGCGGCACGCAACGCTTTCCGCGTGTGGTCGGCATCGAGACTGCGGCCAATATGATTTGCTCAGGCAAAGCTGTTGCTGCCGAAGTGCTGCACGCGCAGCCGGGCCAAAAACTCGTCCATGTTTTGGCCGCCAGCGCCGACACGGTTTTGGCCGAAGCCATCGCCTTTGCCAAAGCGCAAATCGGCAAACCCATTGTGCGCACTTGCGACTTGAGCGCCAAAAACCCGCAGGCCGATGGCTTCTTCACCACCGCCCGCGCCGCACTCACCGCCGCTGCCAAGGGCCTAGAAGCGCCGCTGAAATGTTTGGACGCGGTGCAAGCTGCCGTCAAACTGCCGTTCGAGCAAGGCATAGCGCGCGAGCAAGAGCTGTTCACGCTCTTGATGTTCTCGCCGCAAGCGCGCGCCGCGCAGCATGTGTTTTTTGCCCAGCGTGCAGCGGGTCGCGTGGCCGACATTCCAGCCGACACGCCCCTGCGCACCATTGCCCAAGTCGGCGTCATCGGTGCGGGCACCATGGGCGGCGGCATCGCCATGAACTTCTTGTCAGCGGGTTTGCCTGTGGTCTTGCTGGAGACCAAACAAGAAGCGCTGGA
>CAZUUN010000131.1:0-4523 GCA_964622735.1 uncultured Burkholderiaceae bacterium
AAAAAGCAGCGCCTAAGGCCGCCAAAGCATCAGCATTCAACGACTATGTCATTGCTGATTTGAGCTTGGCCGATTGGGGCCGCAAAGAGCTGAACATTGCCGAGACTGAAATGCCCGGCCTGATGTCTATCCGCTCCGAGTTCGCCAAGAAAAAGCCGCTCAAAGGCGCGCGTATCACCGGCAGCTTGCACATGACGATTCAAACCGCGGTGCTGATTGAAACGCTGCAAGCGCTGGGCGCTGAGGTGCGTTGGGCATCGTGCAATATTTACTCAACCCAAGACCACGCCGCGGCTGCCATTGCCGCCACCAACACGCCAGTGTTTGCGGTTAAAGGCGAGTCACTCGAAGAGTATTGGGATTACACCCACCGCATTTTTGAGTTCGGCAAAAAAGGCGCTAAGGGCGAAGGCCCGAACATGATTTTGGACGACGGCGGCGACGCGACGCTGCTCATGCATTTGGGCAAAGAAGCCGAGCAGAACATCAAGGTTTTGGGCAAGCCTAAGACGGAAGAAGAGCGCATTTTGTTTGCCTCGATCAAAGCCAAGTTGAAAGAAGACCCGACTTGGTATAGCCGCAAGTGCAAAGAAATCATAGGCGTGACCGAAGAGACCACGACAGGCGTGATGCGCCTGAAAGAGATGAGCGCCAAGGGCACACTCTTGTTCCGTGCGATCAATGTGAACGACAGCGTGACGAAGTCGAAGTTTGACAATTTGTACGGCTGCCGCGAGTCACTGGTGGATGGCATCAAACGCGCCACCGATGTGATGATTGCGGGCAAAGTTGCCGTAGTTGCCGGTTATGGCGATGTGGGCAAGGGCAGTGCCCAAGCGCTACGCGCCCTGAGCGCGCAAGTGTGGGTGACTGAGATCGACCCGATTTGCGCATTGCAAGCGGCGATGGAAGGCTACCGCGTGGTGACGATGGACGAGGCTTGCAGCCAGGCCGACATCTTCGTGACGGCAACGGGCAATAAAGATGTGATCACCTACGAGCACATGAGCAAGATGAAGGATCAGGCCATCGTTTGCAATATCGGTCACTTCGACAACGAGATTGATGTGGCTAGCCTAGAGAAAAAATGCAAATGGGAAGAGATCAAGCCCCAAGTTGACCATGTGATCTTTAAAAACGGCAAGCGCATTATTTTGCTGGCCAAAGGCCGCTTGGTGAATTTGGGTTGCGGCACGGGCCACCCGAGCTATGTGATGAGCAGCAGCTTTGCCAATCAAACGATTGCGCAAATCGAGTTGTTCACACGCAGCAAAGATTACGAAATCGGTCAGGTCTACATCTTGCCTAAGCACTTGGATGAAAAAGTAGCAGTCTTGCAATTGGCCAAGTTGAATGCGAATTTGACCAAGCTGACGAAAGAGCAAGCGAGCTATTTGGGTCTGTCGGTAGCCGGCCCTTACAAGCCTGACACTTACCGCTACTAAAGCGGGCTAGCCATGCGCGTCGATCAGCTCTTGGTTGATGCTGGTTTGGCTGCTTCTCGCAGCCAGGCGCAGCGGCTGATTGCTGCTGGCGCGCAATGGCGCTTGGGTGCGGACGCACCCTGGCAAACGATTAAGAAAAAAAGCGAAGAACTGCCCACACAGGCAGAGCTGCGCTTGCTCGACGCAAGCGAAGCCGAGTATGTCTCGCGTGGCGGTTTGAAGCTGGCAGGCGCATTGACTGCGGCGCAAGTGACGGTGGCTGGAAAATACTGCTTAGATGTGGGTCAATCCACGGGCGGCTTTAGCGACTGTTTGCTGCGCCGTGGCGCGGCCTATGTTGTGGGCGTGGATGTTGGTCATGGGCAGTTGCACCCGAGTTTGTTGGGGCACGAGCGTTTGGGTGTGCTTGAAGGCGTGAATGCCCGCAGCCTGAACATGGCGCAATTAATTGCTATGGATACAGGAGCTGCTCAGGCAGATTTGACGGCTGAAAATCAAGAAAAACCTTATAAAAATGGCTTTGATTTGATTGTGGGCGATTTATCCTTTATCTCGCTCAGTTTGGTCTTACCCGCTTTACGCCCATTGCTGGCGGCTCGCGGCGAGTTCTTGCTTTTGGTCAAGCCGCAGTTTGAATTGCAGCCCAGCGATATTGCCAAGGGCGGGCTGGTGAAAGACCCGAGTAAATATGCGCTGGTGCAAAAAAAAATCCGCGCTATTTGCGCGGATTTGGACTTGCAGGTGCTGCACTGGTTAGATTCGCCGATTGCCGGGGGTGATGGCAATCGCGAATTCTTTCTGCATGCGCAGCCGCAAGCAAGGGTTCAAGCTGATTAAGGCTTAACCATGATGTCGTTCACAACGCGAACGACGCCGCTGATGCTGGCTGCATCAGATGCAGCACGGTTTTTCTCGTTTTGCGATTTAGCAAAGCCTGAGAGTTGAACCACGCCTTTCATGGTTTCAACGCTGATAGCAGCGGCATCAACCACTTTGTCTTCCACAAACTTGGCTTTGATGGCGGCAGTAATACCAGCGTCATCTAGGTAAGAGCCAGCCGATTGTTGATTGCGTGCAACCGAGCAACCAGTAGCAACCATCAAACCGCTAACAACAGCTACGGCACCCAATGCTTTGATAATTTTGTTCATAAGAGCTCTCCTAAAAATACTTGTCCTAAACGATGTGAGCTGCTCGCCACAGACCTGTTGCGAGCAGCACGGCGGCTTTAGGCTGCACGTGACTGAATCATAAAAGGGCAACTGCGCCAGCGCTGTCAGCCGCTGCTGGTTGCATTAGTAGGACGATGGCGCATACCGTGTTGATTGGCGCCTTGGGTGTTTGCGGCGCTCATTGCTTGGGTCTTTAAAGCCGCGTGACTTTGAACCATTTGACCGAGCCGCCCACCGCATGCAAGACGGTAAAGCGCAGGCCAGCCATGTCGTAGGCTTCGCCGCGGCGGGGCACTTGGCGCAGCTCGTGCGTGACCAGGCCACCGATGGTTTCAAAATTTTGATCGGCATCGCTCGATTGCAGTGTGATGCCAAAGCTGTCGGCCACCCGCGTGACGGCGGTGTCGCCCGCGACGCGCCAGCTTTTGCCGTCAGCCAAGGCGTAAATGTCACCGGCGTTGTCGTCTTCATCGAATTCGTCTTCGATCTCGCCGACGATTTGCTCCAGCACATCTTCAATCGTGACCAAGCCAGCGGTACGGCCAAATTCGTCCACGACGATGGCCAAGTGATTGCGTCTGCCGCGAAATTCGCGCAGCAGGTCGTTCAGCCATTTGCTCTCAGGCACAAAAACCACGGGGCGCAGCAGGGCGCGCAAGTTCAGCTCGGGCGCGCGTTGCAGTTTGAGCAAGTCTTTCGCCATCAAAATGCCGATGATGTTTTCGCGCTCGTCCTCATACACCGGAAAGCGCGAGTGCGCTGTGGTGATGACCAGGCGCATGATGTCCTCAGGCGTGTCGTCGATATTGATCAGGTCCATGCGCGGCGCGGCGACCATGACTTGACCTGCGGTCATGTCGGCAATGCGCAGCACGCCTTCGAGCATGGCGCGGCTCTCTGAGCCGATGACATCGTTGTCTTCCGCTTCGGCCAGGGTTTCCATCAACTCGTCTTTGGAGTCAGGGCCAGGATTGAGAAATTCGAGCAGTTTGCGAAACAAGGTGCGCTGGTCGATGTGTTTGCCAGCGCGTTGCAGCCCATGCGTGTGGGGTGATGAAGGGGACGAGGGTTCGCTCACGGGGAGAAAATATAGCCTAGAAGACCGCTAGCATACCTGAAAAGCGCATGGGCTGGGTGTGGGGCAGCGCCCTTAAGACTTGTTGCTGTCGCGAACCAAGAAGGTGACTTGCATGCTGACGCGGTACTCCTTGATTTTGCCGCCGCTGACCGTGACTTTTTGCTCTTTCACCCAAGCGCCGCAGACATCGTCGACCGAGTCGGTGGCGCGTGAGATGCCGATGTTGATCGCATCTTCAAATGATTTGGTGCTCGACGCGCTGATTTCAATAACTTTTGCTACGCTCATGGTGTGGCTCCTTAATATAAAAATGCAGAAAGCTGGCCTCACTGCCAGCGTTCTGTCTGATCATATTAAGTGCCGAGCACTTGCCCGTCTATAGGAGCAAGCCGCAAGGCGCTAAGCGAAAGACGCTCAACCACAGAGGCTTAGGCTTTGCCTTTTTTCATCAGGCTGGCCAGATCAGCAAAAGGTTGGCGCATATCGGCATTCGCGCTGGCCTCGTCAGCGGGTGCGGCCAAGTCAAAGCCCGCTGGCGCTTGGCATTCATCGTGCAGCGGAATGAGGGGCAGGTCGAGCAAGATTTCGTCTTCGAGCAGGCCGTGCAGATCAAAGTCGCGGCTCCAAACCAAGATATCCTCTTCGCTGTCTTCGTCCTCGGCAATGGCAGCGGCTTCGTCGGCCACAAAGCGGAACGGGCGATCCACACGCACAGGCAAAACCAGCGGCTTGAGGCAGCGCTGGCACAAACGCGGCACTTCGGTTTCTATCGTCAAGCGCAGCCACGGCTGACCCATCGATTCGCTTTGCTGCGCAGGCACGATCTGG
>CAZUUN010000132.1:0-4453 GCA_964622735.1 uncultured Burkholderiaceae bacterium
CACCAAAACCCAGCTCGAATCGGTGATGAAGCAGCGCCAAACCCAGCGCCGTAGCCGTATGCGCAGCGCCGCTTTCACGATTTCCTTGGTGGGCTACACCAATGCGGGTAAATCCACCTTATTCAATAGCCTGGTCAAAGCGCAGGCCTATGTGGCCGATCAGCTTTTTGCCACGCTAGACACGACCACGCGTCAGCTCTATTTGGGCGATTTGGGGCGCAAAGTCTCGCTCTCAGACACCGTCGGTTTTATCCGTGACTTGCCGCACGGCTTGGTCAATGCCTTTGCTGCGACTTTGCAAGAGGCGGCTGAAGCCGATTTGCTCTTGCATGTAGTCGATTGCTCGAACGAAGCGTACCCCGAGCAAATCGAGCAGGTGCAAAAAGTGCTGGCTGAAATCGGCGCTGAGGGCATTCCGCAGTTGCTCGTCTTTAATAAGCTCGACGCTCTGCCGCCCGAGCGCCAACCCAGCAGCTTAGTTGGCAGCTATGAGTTGGACTTGGGCGATGGTAATAAGATCTCGTGTCCGCGTATTTTTATCTCAGCGCAAAGCGGGGTGGGTTTGCCTGAGCTGCGCAGCTTCATCAGCGAAGAAGTGACGCGCTCGCTGATACAAGCGCCAGCGGCTCCAGCCTACGACGAACGCTTAGACCATTAAATAGATTTGCTATGTTTAAAATAGCTGCTCAGGCAGATTTGACGGCCTATTCAGTCGTTTTAATGCTTAAAACAGGCAAGTTGAACGCTGGGCGAAGGCCTAGGCGCATCGTTTAGACTACTGTTTGCTTTGCTTCGGGCTTGAAAAGCGCCTATTGCGCAGCACCTAGCCAGCATCGCCACCGATTCGAGATTTTTAGAAAGCACTGCCCACAGCATGCCAGCATACACATTTCAGAACTATTACCAAGCCTTGTGGCAGCGTCTGCGCCCTTTGCAGAGCGAGGGCCGCAAGCCTAACGGCGATCAGCCGCCTGATCTCGACGAGCTCTGGCGCGATTTCAATCAAAAAATGAACAAATGGCTGGGCGGCAACAGCAAGCGCCAGTCGGGCGCTACGCCACCGAGTGGTGGCAGCCAAGGCCCTGCGCCTGGGGCTTGGGTGCCGCTATTGGTTGGCGCTTTGGTGGTCTTGTGGTTGGCCAGTGGCACCTTCATCGTGCAAGAGGGGCAGCAAGCCGTCATCACGCGTTTGGGCAAGCTGCACAGCAAAGCCTATCCTGGTTTGCAATGGCGCTGGCCTTACCCGATTGAGCAACACGAAACCGTGAACACCAGCGGCCTGCGCTCTATCGAGATCGGCACCGGCAGCATCATTGGGATTTCGGGTCTGCCTGACTCTTCGATGCTGACGCAAGACGAGAACATCGTCGATGTGCGTTTCACGGTGCAGTTTGTGCTCAAAAATGCCGAAGCCTATTTGTTCAACAACAAAAATGACAAAGACGACAGCATGGTGCGCGCCGCCGCCGAATCGGCGATTCGTGAAGTGGTCGGGCGCGTGGGCATGGACACCGTATTGAACAAAGACCGTGAATCTATCCAGCGCGATGTCATGCGCAGCGTGCAAACCCAGCTCGACCGTTATGGCTCGGGCGTCGAGATTAAAAACGTCAATATTCAAAATGTGCAGCCACCCGAAAAAGTGCAAGCCGCTTTTGACGATGCGCTGAAAGCGGGTCAAGACCGCGACCGCCTGAAAAACCAAGGCTTGGCGTACGCGAAAAAAATGATCGCCGAAGCCAAGGGTGAAGCGGCGCGCTTGACGGAAGAGTCTGAGGGTTACAAAGCACGCGTTTTGGGCAAAGCCCAAGGTGATGCCCAGCGCTTTAACCAAGTGGTGGCCGAATACCAAAAAGCGCCGCAAGTCACGCGCGACCGCCTTTACCTTGACGCGATGCAAGAGGTCTATGCCAAAACCAATAAGGTCTTGATCGACAGCCGCAGTGGCAACAACCTCATCAACTTGCCACTCGACAAAATGATACAAAACCAAACGCTAAGCGACGCCGCTGCGCAAGAGCAAGCCCGTAGCGCTGCGGTGCGCGCAGCCGCAGCGCCCGCTGCTGCCAGTGCCGCCGCGGTGCCGCCCGCCAGCGATGCGCGCGCGCGCGATGATGGCCGCTCGCGCAGCCGCGATGCACGCTAAGCCGACCGGAGAAAAAATATGAACAGAATTGGTTTTTTGATTACTTCGGTACTGATTGCGCTCTACTTTTTAGCGTCGACCGTCTTTGTGGTGGACCAGCGCCAAGTGGGCGTACTCTACTCTTTTGGCCAAATCAAAAGTGTGGTGACTGAGCCTGGTTTGCACTGGAAGCTGCCGCGCCCACTAGAAAATGTTGTCTACTTGGATAAACGCATCTTGACTCTAGACAGCCCCGACACAGGTTCGATCCAAACAGCCGAGAAGAAAAACGTGGTGGTCGATTGGTTGGTCAAATGGCGCATCAGCGATGCCAAGCAATTCATCCGCAACAGCGGCACCAACACCACGAATGTCGAGCAACGTCTGACCTCGGTGGTGCAAGATGCGCTCAACAGCGAAATCACCAAACGCACCGTGCGCGATGTCCTGGCGACTGAGCGTGAAGCCGTGATGCAAGGCGTCAAACGCCGCTTGGCGGAAGACGCGCGCAACTTCGGTATCGAGATTGTGGATGTGCGCGTCAAGCGCGTGGACTTCCCCGCCAGCGTGGTCGATTCGGTTTACCAGCGCATGCAGTCTGAGCGCCAGCAAGTGGCCAGCGAACTGCGCGCCACGGGCGAGGCCGAAGGCGAAGAGCTGCGCGCCAATGCCGAGCGCCAACGCGACGAGGTGCTGGCCAGTGCCTATGCCGTGGCTGAAAAAATCAAAGGCGAGGGCGATGCCCAAGCCAGTAGCCTGTACGCGCAAGCGTTTGGCAAAGACCCAGCTTTTGCCCATTTTTACCGCAGCTTGGATGCTTACAAAGCCAGCTTTAACAAAGGCAGCGATGTCGTGGTGACCGATGGCGCAAACGACTTTTTCAAAGTCATGCGCGGCGGTCCAAGTAAATAATTTTTCGCATCGACGCACAGCATGGCTACCCGCACGGCGCATAACACCTGTAACCAGCAGCAAGAGCGGGCCGCGCAATCGTTCAAACGCTTAGAGTCAGCCGCGTGGTTGGCGGCTTGGGGTATTTTGTGGCTGCTGTGGCTCGTCGCTTTACTCACTTTTTCGCGCTGGGATGCGGCATTTTCCACTTCGGGCGATGGCGCGCCGCTGCGCAACTGGTTGGGTTGGTACGGTGCGCGCTTGGCCGATGTCAGCTACTACTTTTTGGGTTTAAGCGTCTGGGTCTTGGCGCTCTTGATGTTGCGTTTGTGGTTGGGCGGGCTGGCGCGTTTGCTGCGCTTGCGTTCACCGTTGCCGAATCAAGCGCCCGCGCGCAACCGCGTGGGTTGGCGCTTTTGGCTAGGTGTGGTGATTTTGTTAGCGGCTTGCAGCGCGCTCGAATGGTCGCGTTTGTACAGCGCTGAGAAATACCTCCCCGGCTCATCGGGTGGCGTACTGGGTTTTTTGCTGGGCACGACGGCCGAAAAGCATTTGGGCTTTAACCTCTCGGCCCTCTTGTGGGTGGCGCTTTTGGTCTGGGGTGTGGCCTGGTCTTTGCGCTTTTCTTGGCTCAATTTTGCCGAGACCATAGGCGCGCGCGTCAGCAACAAGGTTGAAGGCTTTTTATACCAACGCGAAGTCGCCCGCGACATGGCTGAGGGCGCCAAAGCCGCGCATGTGCGCGAAACCACGGTAGAAGTCGCGCGCGCCGAGCAGCGTGAAAAACCCGCTTTGCAAACCATCACGCGGCTCGAACCCCTGCCCGCCGAAAAAGCCAAAGCGGCCGCCGCGCCCTCACCGCGCGTGCAAGAAGAAAAACAAGACACGCTCTTTAGCAATGAAATGCAAGCGCGTTTGCCGCCCGTGCATCTGCTCGATGCTGCGCCGGCGAACCAAGAAACAGTTGCGCCTGAACTGCTGGAGATGACCAGCCGCCTGATCGAGAAAAAGCTCAAAGATTTTGGCGTGGCCGTCACCGTGGTCGCGGCTTCGCCGGGCCCGGTGATCACGCGCTACGAGATCGAGCCAGCGGTGGGCGTGAAAGGCTCGCAAATCGTTGGCCTGGCCCGCGACTTGGCGCGCTCTTTGTCTTTGGTTTCCATCCGCGTGGTCGAAACCATACCGGGCAAAAACTTTATGGCGCTGGAGTTGCCCAATGCCAAGCGCCAAACCATACGCCTGTCGGAAATCATAGGCGCGAATATTTACTACCAATCCAAGTCGCTCTTGACCATCGCTTTGGGCAAAGACATCGTGGGCAACCCGGTTGTGGCTGATTTGGCCAAAATGCCGCATGTATTGGTGGCCGGTACCACGGGCTCGGGCAAGTCAGTGGGCATCAACGCCATGATTTTGAGCTTGCTCTACAAAGCCGAA
>CAZUUN010000133.1:0-4430 GCA_964622735.1 uncultured Burkholderiaceae bacterium
CTTTGCAGCGCAGGTGGCAGGCTGTAGGGATTTTCCATCGCGTCGAGCTTGACCATGCCACTGGCATCTTGCACCACATAGGCATGCATGGCTTGCACATCAGGGCGTATGCGCTGGGCGATGACTTGCTTTAAAAAATCAGAATTCATACGTAGATTGTAGACAGGTGCTTAAGGGCTAAGGGCCGCGCGCTTGCAGGCGGAGTAGGCATCCAGCGGCGCTTGATAGGCCGCCGTCTGCACCTCCATCGCGCCCAATACGGTGTGGAATAAATGATCGTGGCTTAAAGTTTGGGCGCGGTGCTGCTGCAAGCACTGAGCATCAATGCCAAAGTCGGCGCCCAGCCAACTGATCCACGGCACATGCTTTTGCGCTTGCGGCGCCACGGCATAAGGCAAACCGTGCAAATACAGATTATTTTCCCCCAAAGACTCGCCGTGGTCTGATACATAAAGCATAGCGGCTGTGGCAGCGTTGGTGCGGTTTTTAAGCCAATTAATACTTGAATTTAAAAGAAAATCGGTATACACAATGCTGTTGTCAAAGGCGTTCACGATCTGCTCGCGCGGGCAGTCTTGCAGGGTCACGCTGCGGCATTCGGGCTGAAACAGCTTGCTGCTAGCCGGGCTGCGTTTGTAATAAGCGGGGCCATGGCTGCCCATTTGGTGCAAGACGATGACCAAGCCTTTGGCGCGCCGTTCGGCGGGCAGCTTGGCCACTTCGGCATCGAGATTTTTTAGCATCACGGCATCAAAGCACTCGCCCGTGCTGCAGTACTCGGCATCTTTCAAAGCCGTGGTGCTGACATGCGGCACGCGCTCGCACAGACCTTTGCAACCCGACTGGTTATCGACCCACAACACAGCCAAGCCCGCGTATTGCAGCACATCGAGCAAATTCTCGCTATAGCTTTTGCTACGGGTGAATTCGGCGCGCCCCAAAGGCGAAAACATGCAGGGCAGCGATGCCGCTGTGCTGGTGCCGCAAGACATGACTTGCGTAAAGCTCACCACACTGCTTTGCTGCGCCAGTAGTGGATTGGTCGCGCGCGCATACCCATTGAGCTGGAAGTGATCCGCGCGGGCGGTCTCGCCCACCACCAAGAGCAGGGTTTTGGGTGGCAGTGTGGGCGCGCGCGCTACGCGTGCATCGCGCCCCAAGGGCTGTAACACTTTGGGCTGCGCCAAAGGCTGTGCCACCGCCACACCCAAAGACCACAGGCTGCTGAGCGGGTTGATCAAATAGCGCACCTGCGTGTGGTTACGCATGAGCGAGGCAAAGGGCTGAAAAATTGCCAGCAGCAACGCCACCACCAACACGCCCGCACCCAGGATGGCTAAGGCGTTTTGGCCCAATTGCTTGAGCGCCGTGGTGTGCGGATGCAGCGGCTGGCGCCAGAGCCAAACCGCAGGCAAAAGCGCCAAAACCAAGACATAGAGTAAGAGCTTCACCGTGAGCAAATCACGCGCCTCAGCCGGATCGGTTTGCAGCACATTGACCAACATCGTCGGGTCTATGACGATGCTGTAAGTCAGCATGTAATAACTGGCCACGGCGGCCACCAGCAGCAGCACGGTGAGCACGGGCTTGATGGTTTTGCGCCAAGCCAGCGCCGCGCCAAACAGCACAAGGATGGCCGCGATCAAGAGCAAAAAACCGCCCGCGAAGGCGTAATCCGCCGGACGCTGCAATTGCCCCAAGCGCCCAAGCATGCGCCACAAGGCGATATTCGAAAAAGCCGCCAGCCACAAGGCCACCAGCAACAAGAGACGCAGAGGGTTAACGCTTTTTCGCACGACTAAAGGTCGCTTTATTCGGTGGCAAAGTCCATGCCGCTGACCACTTGGCTAAAGCCGCCGTCGACATAGGTGATTTCAGCCGTCACGCCACCCGCCAAATCGCTGAGCAAGAATGCGGCGACATTGCCGACATCGTCTATCGTCACATTGCGGCGCAGGGGCGCGCAAGTCTCGACGACTTTCAAAATTTTGCCAAAGCCTTTGATACCGCTGGCCGCAAGCGTTTTGATCGGGCCGGCGCTGATGGCGTTCACGCGTATGCCTTTGGGGCCGAGCGATTCCGCCATATAGCGCACCGAGGCTTCGAGCGAAGCTTTGGCCATGCCCATGGTGTTGTAGGCGGGCACGACTTTCAATGCGCCCAAATAAGTCAGCGTCAGCAAAGCCGCGCGCTCGTTGAGCATATGGCGGCAAGCTTTGGCCATAGCCGGAAAGCTGTGCGCAGAAATATCATGCGCCACGCGGGTGGCTTCGCGGCTCAGGCCATCCAGAAAATCGCCTGCGATCGCCTCGCGCGGGGCAAAACCGATGGCGTGCACAAAGCCGTCGAAGGTCGGCCAAGTTTGGGCCAGATCGGCAAACATTTTTTCAATTTGCTCGTCGCTGCCGACATCGCAGTCAAAAATCAACTTGGAATCGAATTCAGCCGCAAACTCGGTGATGCGGTCTTTAAAGCGCTCGCCCACATAGCTAAACGCCAGTTCGGCCCCTTGCGCATGGCAAGCTTTGGCGATGCCGTAGGCAATCGAGCGATTCGACAACACGCCAGTAATCAATAATTTTTTGCCTTGCAGAAAGCCCATGTCGTTTCCTTCTTAACGGTGATATGTCAACGGTATATTTCGTGCAGAATTGTCGCATGCAAATTCGCCGAAAAATCTCTCAGCTTGGCCTCGTCTGCGTACTCGCTCTGTGCACACCATGGGCGCAGGCGGCCCACGGCTATGCGCTGTGGGGCGATTTGAAATACGCGCCCGCCTTCGCCCACTTCGATTATGTCAATCCGCAAGCGCCCAAAGGCGGCGAGCTGCAATTGGTGAGCAATTTAAGGGTGTCGAACTTCGACAAATACAACCCCTTCACCATGAAAGGCAACGCCCCCGCCTATTTGAGCAGCTTGTTGTTTGACAGCTTGCTCAGCAGCGCGATGGACGAGACTGGCTCAGCCTATGGCCTGCTGGCGCAAGATGTGCAGGTCACGCCTGATTTTCGCGCCGTCACTTTCACGCTCAATCCGGCTGCGCGCTTTCACAACGGCAAACCCGTGACCGCGGCCGATGTGCGCTACAGCTACGAAACGCTGATTGGCCCCTATTGCAGCCCCGCCTATAAAACCATTTTGGCGAATGTCAAAAGCGCTACCGTGCTTGACGCGCAGCGCATCCGCTTTGATTTTTTTCAGCCCAACCGCGAGTTGCCCCTCACCCTGGGCGCTTTGCCAATTTTTAGCCAAGATTGGGGCGTGGCGAATGGCAAGCGCAAGCCTTTTGACCAAGTCGTGCTCGACACGCCCATAGGCAGCGGCCCCTACAAAATTGGCAGCGTAGTTTTTGGCCGCGACATTACTTATGTGCGCGATGCGCAGTATTGGGCGCGGGACTTGAATACGCGTCGTGGCAGCGCCAACTTCGACAAAATCAGCGTCAAAATTTACAAAGACAACACCGCCAAGCTCGAAGCGCTCAAGGCGGGCGAGTTTGATGTGATGCGCTTTTTCAGCGCGCGCGATTGGGCACGCTTGGCGCGCGGCAAACGCTTTGACAGCGGCGAGCTGGTGAAGGCGGAGTTCGCCCACCAGCTGCCCACTGGCTTTCAAAGCTATGTTTTCAATACCCGCAACCCGGCCTTGCAAGATGTGCGCGTGCGCCGCGCCATGGCTTTGGCGATGGATTTTGAGTGGATGAACCGCCAGCTTTTCTTCGGCGCTTACAGCCGCGTTCAGGGTTTGTTTGGCAGCACGGCGTGCCAAGCATCGGGCCCCGGTGTGGGGCCACCCAGCGCCGCTGAGCTGGCGCTGCTAGAACCTTGGCGGGCAACATTGCCCGCCGCCGTCTTTGGCCCCGGCTACCAAGCGCCGCGCACCGATGGCAGCCACAGCTTGCGCGGCAATTTGCGCGAGGCCCAAGCTTTGCTCAAAGATGCGGGCTGGCGCTTGGGCACCGATGGCATTTTGCACAATGGCCAAGGGCAAAAGCTGCAACTCGAATACCTAGAGAGCAATGAAGCGGGCGGGCGTACCTTCAGCCCGTGGGCGCGCAACCTAGAAAAGCTCGGCATCAAACTGGAACTGCGCTTGGCCGACTTTGCGCTCTACCAGCAGCGTTTGCAAAAGTTTGACTTCGATGTCATCAGCCTCGCTTATGGCGGCACGCACAACCCGGGGCAAGAGTATGCTGACTTGTTTGGCAGCCAAGCCGCCAGCATCGAAGACTCAGGCAACTACGCGGGCGTCAAAAACCCTGCGGTAGACGCTTTGATTGCGCGTATGGCACACGCGCAGAGCAAAGCGGAACTGCTGCCCGCTTGCCGCGCTTTGGATCGCATCATCAGCCACAGCTACTACTTGCTCGGCCAATGGTCGGCCAACACGCACCGCATGGTTTACAACAGCCAGCGGCTGGCACATCCGCC
>CAZUUN010000134.1:0-4265 GCA_964622735.1 uncultured Burkholderiaceae bacterium
TGACGACATCCATTTGCCTGGCATCTATGTGCACCGCGTGGTGCTCAATGCCCATCCGCAAAAAATGGTGGAAAAAAGAACCACCCGCGCGGATTAATCGTCGATTTATCAAATACATACCCGAGCCAACAGGCTCAGTAGAGGACTAAAAATGGCTTGGACCCAAGATCAAATGGCAGCGCGTGCTGCGCAAGAATTGCAAGATGGTTTTTATGTGAACCTAGGCATAGGCATACCGACTTTGGTGGCTAATTTTGTGCCCGCCGAGATTGAAGTTTGGCTACAAAGCGAGAACGGGATGCTGGGCATAGGCCCGTTCCCGACCGAGGACCAAGTGGACCCCGATCTGATCAACGCTGGCAAGCAAACCGTGACAACGCTCAAGGGCAGCAGTATTTTTGGCAGCCATGACAGCTTTGCCATGATTCGTGGCGGCAAGATCAATTTGTCGATTCTGGGCGCGATGCAAGTGAGCGCCACGGGCGATTTGGCAAACTGGATGATTCCCGGCAAGATGGTCAAGGGCATGGGCGGGGCCATGGATTTGGTCGCTGGCGTCAAACGCGTGATTGTGCTGATGGAGCATGTAGCCAAGAAAAAAGACGGTACAGAAGACCTGAAAATTTTGCCGCAATGCACCTTGCCCTTAACCGGCGTGGGCGTGGTCGATCGCATCATCACCGACTTGGCGGTGATGGACATCACACCCGAGGGCTTAAAGCTGGTGGAGCTGGCACCGGGCACCACGCGCGAACAAGTGCAAGCCAAAACGGGCGTGCCGCTGCTTTAAGCCGCCACATCCAGTACCCATAGCAACCCAGCCCCTTCATGGCCTACTACCTGCTTGGTGACATACAAGGCTGCGACCAAGCGCTGGGCTTGTTGCTGGCAAAAATCGACTACTCACCCAGCCGCGACACCTTGTTTTGTTTGGGTGATTTGGTCAATCGGGGCCCGAGTTCGCTGGCCACATTGCGCCGCCTGATGACACTGGGCAACAGCGCGCGGTGCTTGCTGGGCAATCACGATTTGCATTTTTTAGCGCTGGCGCATGGTCTGCGGCCCATGGGCGCGCACGACAGTTTGCAGGCGGTTTTGCAAACTGCTGAGACTGAGCGCGCCGCCATCATCGACTGGGTGCGCCACAGGCCGCTGGCGATGCTGCACCGCAACGGCAACGAAGATATTTTGATGCTGCACGCGGGTGCGCTGCCGCAGTGGACTGCCGCGCAAACCTTGGGTCTAGCGGCCGAGGTCGAGCAAGCGCTACAAGGCCGCGATTATGTTGACTGGCTCAAAAATATGTATGGCAACGAGCCGGCGCAATGGCGTGACGATTTGCATGGCAACGAGCGCCTGCGCGTTATCGTGAATGCGCTCACGCGTCTGCGCTTTTGCAGCGCCGACGGCGTGATGGAGTTGCAGAGCAAAGAAAGCGCCGAGAGCCCACCCGCAGGCTTTATGCCTTGGTTTGATGTGCCGGGTCGCGCCAGCAGCCCAGTCACCATCGCTTTTGGGCATTGGTCGCGCTTAGGGCATATCAATCGCCCGAATCTGATAGCGCTCGATACTGGCTGCGTCTGGGGTGGCTGTCTCTCTGCCATGCGCCTCGATGGCGCCGAGCGTGAGCTGTTGCAAGTCGATTGCGCAGAGCTGGCGGGGAGTTTGCAGCCTTTTTGAGCTTTGCAAAGTATAAATAGGCATGTTTTATGCCTGTAATGGCTTTCAATCCTGCCTGAGCAGCTATTTTTATCATAGTGATTTTGCGCTGAACGCGAAGTTCGGTTGGTAGTCGAAATAGGGCGGCAACACGCGTTTGCGCCCTGCCTGAAGTTATAATCCATGTAACAGCCTAAAACTGCGACAGTAGTACCTCCGAATTTCGCCCACACGAGCACACAGCGCTTAAGGGTATTCGCAAGGGCTATATCCCAAATGTTCGCCCGAGTGTTTTTCGGCTTCTTTCGGATTTGTCTCTGCTCGCGACTTGAATAGTCGCGCTTAGGGACCCACCTCTTCGCTAACTCCTTATTTTTACCAAAGGTCTTTCATGCCGACGAAAAAACCTGCGCCTGCAGCTGCGCCCGCGAGCAAAAAAACCGCCGCCGTTAAAACCGTAGCGGTCAAAGCTGCGGCCAAAACCGCTGCCGCGCCTGCGAAAAAAGCCGCTGTTAAAGCTGTGAAAGCCCCAGCCAAAACGGCAGCAGCCGTGCCCGCACCAGCCAAAAGCGCGAAAGCGGTCAAAGGCGGCAAAAAAGCCGCTAAAGGCAAAGCGGCCAAAGACGAAGACGACATTGACTTGTCTGAACTCGAAGAAGATTTAGCGCCGGAAGAAACCACAGCAGAAGACACGGGTACGCAAGAAAAAGTCAAACCCTTGCGCATGAAGCTCTCTAAGGCGAAAGAGCGCGCCTTGATGAAAGAGTTTGGCCTAGACGAAGCGGTGCTGTCAGAAGAAGACCTGCACAATCGCCGCCAGCGCCTGAAAGCGCTGATCAAGCTGGGTAAAACACGCGGTTTTTTGACGCACTCAGAAATCTCTGACCATTTGCCCGACAAATTGGTGGATGCGGAAACGCTGGAAGTGGTGATCGCCACTTTGAACGACTTGGGCGTAGCGGTATACGAGCAAACGCCCGATGCGGCGACTTTGATCATTACCGATAACGCACCCTCGGGCTCGAGTGAAGAAGAGGCCGAAGAGGCCGCTGAAGCTGCGCTCTCGACTGTGGATAGCGAATTTGGCCGCACCACCGACCCTGTGCGCATGTATATGCGCGAGATGGGTACGGTTGAGCTGCTCACGCGCGAGGGCGAGATTGAAATCGCCAAGCGCATAGAGGGCGGCCTGAACAACATGATGGAAGCCATCAGCAACTGCCCAGCAACCATTGCTGAAGTATTTGAAATGGCCGAGACCATCCGCGCGGGCACTGTGGTGATCTCGACCATCGTTGATGGTTTTGCCAACAAAAACGAAGCCGATGACTATGTGGCCGAAGAGGACTTTGACGAGTTCGACGAATCCGATGACGACGATGGCAAGGGCGGCAGCAAAGCGCTGACGAAAAAACTCGAAGAGCTGAAGAACGAAGCCCTGCGCCGTTTTGATGTGATTCGTAGCCTGTTCGAAAAAGTGCACAAAGCCTATGACAAAGAGGGTTACGGCGGCGTGAACTACAACAAGGCACAAAAAGCCTTGTCGGCGGAGTTGATGCAAATCCGTTTCACCGCACGCACGATTGAAAAACTGTGCGAGTCGGTCCGCGTCGATGTGGAAAATATCCGCAAGGTCGAGCGCGAATTGCGTAAAATCATTGTGGAGAAATGCCACTACCCGCAAGCCGATTTTGTGCGCGACTTCTCGGGTCGTGACAAGAACAAAGCGCCGATTCCTTCGCATTTGCTCGACCTGAAATGGGTGGAAAAACAAGCCGCTGCTGGCAAAGCATGGTCAGTCACTATGCAGCGCTACATTCCGCCGATTCAAGAGCTGCAACAAAAGCTGATTGATCTGCAAGCGCGCGTCGTTGTGCCGCTTGATGAACTCAAAGACATCCACAAGCGTATGAATGATGGCGAACGCATGTCGCGTTTTGCCAAGCGTGAAATGATCGAGGCCAATCTGCGCCTGGTGATCTCGATTGCGAAAAAATACACCAACCGCGGTTTGCAATTCTTGGATTTGATTCAAGAAGGCAATATTGGTTTGATGAAAGCGGTGGACAAGTTCGAATACCGCCGTGGCTACAAATTCTCAACCTACGCGACTTGGTGGATACGCCAGGCCATCACGCGCAGCATTGCCGATCAAGCGCGTACCATCCGCATTCCGGTGCACATGATCGAGACCATCAACAAGATGAACCGCATCAGCCGCCAGCATTTGCAAGAGCATGGCTTTGAGCCTGACGCGAGCTTGCTGGCTGAGAAGATGGAAATGCCGGAAGAGAAAATCCGCAAAATCATGAAGATCGCCAAAGAGCCGATCTCGATGGAAACGCCTATCGGTGACGATGACGATAGCCATTTGGGTGACTTTATCGAAGACGGGGCCAACACATCGCCTATTGATGCGGCCATGCAAGCGGGTCTGCGCGATTTGGTCAAAGACATTTTGGACGGCCTGACGCCGCGTGAAGCCAAAGTGCTGCGCATGCGTTTCGGTATCGAAATGTCGACCGACCACACACTCGAAGAAGTGGGCAAACAGTTTGATGTGACGCGCGAGCGCATCCGCCAAATTGAAGCCAAGGCCTTGCGCA
>CAZUUN010000135.1:0-4258 GCA_964622735.1 uncultured Burkholderiaceae bacterium
AGTCGCTGAAGTTCAGCAAAAAAGATTTTTTGGTTTTTTGCCGTCTGAACCAGTCCAGCATGGTGTTGCTCAAAATCCGCTGGAACAGCAGGGGCAGTTCCGTCAGCGGTTTGTCGCTGTAGCTGCTGCACAGCTTCATCATGCTGTCTTGCACGATGTCGAGCGCAGCCTCTGTATCGCGCACCTGATAGAGCATGCGCTTGAAGGCGCGTTTTTCAACCGACTTGAGAAAGTCGTTCAGTTCTAATTCGCTGGCCACGCGGAATGCTTTATGTGCATCAATAAGATCAATACTGCGAGTGCAGGGCTTGCTCTTCGGGTTCGTCCTTAGACAAAGCCACCATGCTGGTGGGCACGCCCTTGAATTTGCGCCAAGCGTAAACGACATAGCCGCTCAGGGCATAGACGGCAAAAATGCCGAATAACACGCTCGGGGGATCGGTGGTAATAGCGGCGATGGTCAAAGCGATCAAGACGATAACGATGAAAGGCACTGATTTTTTCAAATCAAAGTCTTTGAAGCTGTAATAAGGCAGATTCGTCACCATGGTCAGGCCCGCAAATAAGGCAATGCCAAATGTGACCCAGCTCAAGCTAGCGGGGTCTACGCGCAAGTCATTCATGACCCAGATAAAGCCGGTTAATACGGCGGCGGCGGCGGGGCTGGGCAAGCCCTGAAAGTAGCTCTTGTTGATAACGGTGGTGTTGACATTAAAGCGTGCCAAGCGCAAAGCGCCGCAGGCGACATAGACAAAAGCGGCAATCCAGCCCCAACGGCCTAGAGGCTTGAGCGACCAGGTGTAGGCCACCAAAGCGGGCGCCACACCAAAGCTGACCATGTCGCAAAGCGAGTCCATTTGCTCACCAAAGGCGCTTTGCGTGCCAGTCATGCGAGCCACGCGACCATCTAAGCCATCCAACACCATGGCACAAAAAATGCCAATGGCTGCCTTCTCAAAATCGCCATTCATGGCCATGACGATGGCATAAAAGCCGCCGAACAGAGCACTCAAGGTGAACAGGTTGGGAAGGATATAGATCCCTTTTTTGCGCACCCGGTGGGCAGGCCTTGTGGGCTGGTGGTCGTTAACATTTGACATAAGGGTGTGATGATACCGAAAATACCAAGCAAGATGCGTTTTAAGCACTGTCTGTTTGCCGCAACTGGGTAAAGCCTCTGCAACAAGCTGCGCAGGTGGTTTTATGGTGCGTAAGCTTGCAGACTATCGCCAGATGCTTACAATTTCAGGCAGAACAGTTACAAATTAAAAGAGTATCGAGGGAGCAGATTTGCGCACAGCAATCCATCACATCCATTGGCAGGAACAAAAGGCTTGGAAAAGCCTTGGCTTGTTGCTGCTGCTCGCTTTTTTTATGCTACTCGCGCCGGGTTTGCACGCCCAAACTGGCGTTGCAGTCATCGGTTTAAATCAAAAAGCGACAGAGAATTTGCAGCTGCGTCCCTTGTGGCAGTTTGCCCATGCCGCAGCGGGCGCGCAGCTGAACCCAGAAGCGGTTTGGCAATTACCCGCTAGCGAGTTCAAAACCGAGGACAGCAGCGTCAACATGAGCTTGGGCGCGAAGCACGCCTATGTGGCGCGCTTTCAGGTGCAGCAAGCGCTGTCCGATTTTTCTTCTTACATCACCGTGCCCTCGCCGCATCTCGACAAAGTGGAGTTGTGGTATCGCCCCAGCGGCTCAGCGCAATGGCGCGCTTTCCAAGCGGGCGATCGGATTTTGCAAGACGAGTGGCCTTTTGTCGGCCCTTATCCTGCCTTTGAGTTGCCGAGTCAGACTGCAAAGATTGATGTCGTCATGCGTTTCCAAAACGCCAGTGATATGAATTTGCGTGTTTATGCCCAGAGCAATAAAAGCTTTCATTCCGAGCGCAACTTTTACAGCAACGGTACCGGTGCGGTTCTGGGCCTGATTGCATCCATCATATTAATTTGCTTCATCACACTGCGTTTGCGTCGGCCTGACTTTTTGTTCTTGGCTTTGGCCGGGCTGGCTTCCTTCTTTTTCTACATTGCTCGCAGCGGCGTTGGCTTTATTACGGTTTGGCCTAATGCCCCGAGCTTTAACGACATTAGCACTAGCTTCTCTCTAATTTGGACGGCTGTTTTCTTGCTTATGGCGGTAAGTTATTTGGCCCCAATCTTTAAAGGTGGCAATCTGCTGCGCATAGTTTATGGCGCAGTGGCTTTCCTTGGCGCACTATTGGCTATTGCCTGCTGGTTCTGGCTGCCAACCCCACTCTCCAATACCTTGACCTTGGTCTATATCGGCTTGGTGTTTTTGATGTGCTTCGGCCTTTCGGCCTTTATGGCTTTGGTGCGCGGTGACCGTGTGCTGACTTGGGTCAGCATGTCTTTGCTAGCGGTTCTTCTTTCTTTTGTGACACAAGTCTATAGCCACTATGTACTCACCCCGACTGATGTGTGGGGCGTGGTTTCTGGCGTGGCTTGGACAGCGGCAGCCTTGGGTTTGTTCAGCGCTTCCTACGGCAAGTACCAGTTCGGACACACAGCTTTAGGTGATCAAATCAGCTACAACGAAGAGTTGGATGGCCTGACGGGTCTGCTCAACGCCAAAGGCTTTGAGCAAAGCATGGCGCTGACCGTTTTGGCCGCGGGCCAAAAACGCAATTTGGCACCCGTTATTACGCTCATGATGTGTCGTTTGCCGCCGGTCGAACGCCAAGACTTTGATACCTACGGCAAAACCGTATCGAACCAAGCCGAGGTGCGCTTGGCCTCTGCCATCAAACACTCTTTGAGCGAAACTGCGGTGGTGGCACGCGTGCAGCGCGGCTGCATGGTGGCATTTGTGACCGAGCGCGTGACGGCCAAAGTGGTGGAGTCGAGCGCGACCAAAATCATCTCCAGCGTGCTCAATGCCGAAGACCTGCCCAACTTTGTCTCAGACTTGGGGTTGCAGATTTTGATCGGTCAAGTACCTAGCCATCGCCTGAGCACGGGCACATTCCAAGCCCTGCACGCCTATGGCGAAGCGCACGAGTATGAAAACAAAACGATTCATTGGGTCGAGCTCAGCAGTGTGACCAAACCGGGTCGCTAAGCCCAGCAGATTCACTACTTATTTAATAGCTGCTCAGGCAGGTTTAAAGGCAAAAAAGGCAGTTTTCACTGCCTTTTTTCTTTTTGTTTAGACGTATTCCGCCATCATCGAGCGCATCAGATTCCAGCACTCGTGCGGGTCATCGACATAGTGAAAGAGTTTCAAGTCTTCGGGCGAGATCGCGCCTTCTTCGACCAAGGCTTCGAAATTGATGACCTTCTTCCAATACGCGCTGCCGTACAAGAGGATGGGCACCGCATGGCTTTTGCGCGTTTGCACTAAGGTCAAAATTTCAAACAGCTCGTCGAGGGTGCCAAAGCCACCAGCAAAGACCACCAAGGCGCGTGCGCGCATCACAAAATGCATTTTGCGTGCTGCAAAGTAGTGGAAGCGAAAGCACAACTCGGGCGTGATATAGGCGTTGGGCTTTTCTTCATGCGGCAGCGCAATGGCCAAACCCACCGATTTGCAGCCTGCCTCGTGGGCGCCGCGATTGGCCGCTTCCATCACGCCCGGCCCGCCGCCGGTACAAATATAAAAGCGCTCGCCATTGGTTTTTTGTGCATTGTGCGCAGCAACTATCTTGCCAAAGGTCCGTGCGGCTTCGTAGTATTCGGCATTCTTGACGATGCGCTTGGCGGCTGCCAGTGCGATGGCGTCACCGTTTTTTTCGGCGTCTAGCAATAAAGCATCGGCTTCGGCTTGCGATTTGAAGCGGGCACTGCCAAAAACCACGATGGTGTTGTCTATGCCATGTTCTTGCAACACCACATCGGGCTTGAGCATCTCTAGCTGCATGCGCACGCTGCGGGTTTCGCGGCGGCTCAAAAACTCTTGGTCGGTGAAGGCAATGCGGTAAGACTCGCGGCGCATTTGCTCTTCGTGCAGGGTGGCCAGCAAACTATCTTGCAGCTCTTGGGTAGTCTTCAAAATCAGTACATCCTTGTCAAGAAAAATTGCCCGAATGGGCAATGTGTTTGGTTTTTCGCGCTGTTGATCTCTAAAGCGCCAGTGCCAAGCCGCGTTCGAGGTCACGCTGGATATCGCACAACGCCTCTAAGCCCACCGCCACGCGCAACACGCCTTGGTGTATGCCGGCCGCCATGCGCTGCTCTTCCTTCACACGGCCATGTGTGGTGCTGGCAGGGTGGGTGATGATGGTTTTGACATCGCCCAA
>CAZUUN010000136.1:0-4211 GCA_964622735.1 uncultured Burkholderiaceae bacterium
ATGCCGGCTGCAAACTCTAGCGCAAAGGCGCGGGTTTCGTCGGCGCTGGCAAAGGCTTGGTAAAGCTGGAAGATGGCCGAGCCGTCGGCGTCCTTGGGCTCGCCCGGCGCGCGCGAGTCGGTGACGATGCCCATGATTTTTTTGCGCATCTCGTCAGCAGGCACAAACAGCGGGATGGTGTTGTCGTAGCTTTTGCTCATCTTGCGGCCATCCAGGCCGGGCAGCAGCGGCACATCGTCATCGACCACAAATTCGGGTTGCACCAAAAGCGCTTGCTCGCGGGCGTAAAGGTGGTTGAAGCTGGCGGCAATGTCGCGCGCCATTTCGATGTGTTGGATTTGGTCGCGGCCCACGGGCACTTTTTGTGCGCTAAAGGCCAAAATGTCAGCCGCCATTAAAACGGGGTACATGAACAAACCCGCAGTCACGCCATCGTCGGCATCGGTTTGCGCGGCGGTGTTTTTATCCACCGCCGCTTTGTAGGCGTGGGCGCGGTTGAGCAAGCCCTTGCCGGTGACGCAGGTCAGCAGCCAAGTGAGTTCAGGAATTTCGGGCACATCGCTTTGGCGGTAAAAGGTGACCTTGGCGGGATCTAGCCCCGCAGCCAGCCAAGTGGCGGCGATCTCTAGCGTTGAGCGCTGGATGCGCTCGGGTTCGCCGCATTTGATCAAGCCGTGGTAGTCGGCCAAAAAGTAAAAGCTCTCGACATCGGCGCGCAAGCTCGCTTGCACGCTGGGGCGCACCGAGCCGACAAAATTGCCCAAGTGCGGTGTGCCTGTGGTGGTGATGCCGGTGAGGTAGCGAATTTTTTGGGTCATGGTGGGCGCGAGTAGGGGTTAGCTTTGAATTTTAAGCCCTGAGCTGCGCTCCATCGCTGCCAGTGTTAGCCTAGGGCTTAGGCTAGCAAACCGTGCTCGACTATGCGCGCCATGTGCGCAGCCAGCGAGCGCTCGGCCACGGGCCAAATGGCGGGTGGCACATCGTCATACACCAGCGGCAGCACTTGCTGGCGGGTGGCGGGCGTGTTGCTGTTGATGTGCAGACTGCGCATGGCGCGCAGCACTTTACCCTCACGCGCCAAGCGGTGCTGGCGCACTTGTTCGATCACCCGCAGGCCGCCACCGCCCAGCGCACTGCTGGCGGCGCAGTTGCCATTGCCGCCCAGCACATAGCCATGCGCGGGCAAGATGAATTGCACATCAAAGCGCTGGCAATACTGGTCCAGCAAGTCGAGCGATTGCAGGTAATGCGTCATATCGCCATCAGGCGGCGCAATGACGGTGGAGCTGCCGTTGAGAATATGGTCGCCGCTAAAGAGCAGGCCGTCTTCTTCGAGCAAGATGCACAGGTGGTTAGCCGCATGCCCCGGCGTGTGAATAAAGCGCAGGGTGTGCTGCGGTTGCGCAGCCGTGGCGGGCAGCACAAAACTCGCATCGTGCGCCGTGGGGTGCGTGGGCCGAAACAGGCTGTGCGCTGCCGCCGTGGGGAGCGAGGCCATACCTAACAGCGGCACACTTTTGCCCTGACGCCGCAGCCAGCGCTGCAACAACACCGCGCCGGGCGAGTGGTCGGGGTGCGAGTGCGTGCACAGCAGCGCGGCAATATGGCCGCCCGTGGATTGCAAGATGTGGCGCAGGTGCGGCTTGTGCTTGGGGCCCGCATCGATCACGCAAAAGCCTTGTTCGGCGCTACCGACTAAATAGGTGTTGGTGCCCGGGCCCGTCATCATGTTGGCGTTGGCGCAGGTCAGGCGCTGCACATGCTGCAGCAGGGGCACGGGGCGCTCGTATTGCCAGTCTAGGCTGTGAAAGACTTGGCCATCGGGCGCGAGCAGCTCGCACTCGGCATAGGCCATGTGCTCGGGGCTTAAGTGCTGCACTTGGTCTTGCACCAGCACCTCGCGCGTGAAGTAAGACGGCACGCTGCCCATGCCGCGCGCAGCTTGCAGCGCGGCGGCGGTGTTGTCGAAGGGCGCCAAGCTCTCCAGCGTTTTGATGGTGGGGTAGATCATGGGCAAGCGCTCGCTGTCTTGCCATGCGCGGCTTTGCAGCGGCAGCCACACGGCATCAAGCTGCTCGTGCAGATCAGGCGCGACGGTTTGCGCGGGCGGCATGGCGGCGTAAAAGAACGCGGTATGAAAACGCTTAGGCATGCTGGCATGGGTGATGCGGTCGGCGACCCACACCAGCTCGGGCACGGCGGGCTGCCAACCACGCGCTTGTAGTTGCGGGTAAAAATCGGCATCGCGGCGCAGGGTTTGCAGCGCATCGGCGGGCAGCAGGCGGCCGTCTTGGTAGACCAGCGCCACGCCCATTTCTTCAAAACACTCACGTACAGCGGCCAGCGCTTGGGCGTGCAGGCGCTGGGGCCAATGCGCGGGAAATAGGCCTGGCACGCGCTCAGCCCATAGCGCCGCCCAAGTGGCGTCAGCCGCATCGGTGCGGCCACCCGGAAAAACATACATGCTGGGCACAAAGCTGCTTTTGGCGGCGCGTTGGCTGACCAGCGCTTCTAAGCCATTGCTGTCATCGCGCAACAAAACCACGGTTGCCGAAGAATGCGCGGGCGCTGGCTCTAGCCAGGGGCGTAATTGTTGAGTTACTCTAACCATGCTTGAGATACTAGCCCAAATCCCACCTTGAGCGCGGCGCTGCGCGGGTAGGCCCCGCGCCTTGCGTAAAATGCGCCCAGCCTTCGTGATCAGACCTGAAAGAAAGCCCACCGTGGATACCAGCTTACTCTTGCAACAAATCATCAATGGTTTGGTTTTAGGCAGCATGTATGCCTTGATGGCCTTGGGCTACACCATGGTCTACGGCATCATCAATTTGATCAACTTCGCCCACGGTGAGGTGCTGATGGTCGGCGCGCTCACCAGTTGGAGCGTGATTGGTTGGCTGCAAAACAGCCAACCCGATATGCCCGGCTGGACTTTGCTGCTGATTGGCCTGTTGGCCGCTTGCGTCATCTGCGCCTTGCTCAATTACGGCATCGAAAAACTCGCCTACCGGCCGCTGCGCAATTCACCAAAATTAGCGCCGCTGATTACCGCCATCGGCGTCAGCATCTTGCTGCAAACCTTGGCCATGATTATTTGGAAACCCAATTACAAGCCTTATCCGTTTTTGATTCCGGGCATTGTGGAGGTGCATGGCGCGACTATCACTTACACCCAAATTTTGGCGCTGTCTTTAACGGCTATGTCGCTCGCCGCTTTGAGCTATATCGTCAAGCGCACGCGCTTGGGGCGCGCCATGCGTGCCACGGCTGAGAACCCGCGCGTGGCCGCGCTCATGGGCGTCAAGCCCGATGTGGTGATCTCGGCCACCTTCATCATCGGCGCGGTGCTGGCTGCGGTGGCTGGTGTCATGTGGGGTGCGAACTACGGCAGCATCAACCACACCATGGGCTTTTTGCCTGGCCTCAAAGCCTTTACCGCCGCCGTGTTTGGCGGCATCGGCAATTTGCCGGGCGCGGTTTTGGGCGGCATGATTTTGGGTCTGGCCGAATCCATAGGCGCCGGATATTTGGGCGATTTAACGGGCGGTTTTTTGGGCAGCCACTATGTCGATATTCTTTCTTTCGGCATATTGATCGTCATCATGGTCTTTAAACCCTCGGGCTTGCTAGGCGAGCGCGTGGCGGATCGAGCCTAGGGCGCAGAGGACAAGTCACCATGTTTAAAAACCTCGCACTCACCTCCAACCCGCAACAGCGCACGCGCCAGCTGTGGGCATTTTTAGGCGTGGCCGCACTCGCTTTGCTGCTACCCGTCTTGCTGCAATTTGCGGGCGGCGATGCCCCCGTGCGCATTTTTGGCTTGGCCCTGCTCTATGTCTTGCTGGCTTTGGGCTTGAACATTGTGGTCGGCTACGCTGGCCTATTGGATTTGGGCTATGTGGCCTTTTATGCCGTTGGCGCGTATCTGTTTGCGCTCTTGGCTTCGCCGCATTTGACGGATAATTTTCCGGCGCTCGCCGCCCATTTTCCACAAGGCTTGCATCTGCCTGTTTGGGTTTTGATGCCTGCCGCTGCGGTGGTGGCGGGCTTGTTTGGCGTGCTTTTGGGTATACCGGTTTTGCGTCTGCGCGGCGATTATTTGGCGATTGTGACTTTGGGCTTTGGCGAGATCATTCGCGTTTTTCTCAACAACCTCGACCAGCCGATGAACCTGACCAATGGGCCCAAAGGCTTGGGGCAAATCGACAGCG
>CAZUUN010000137.1:0-2850 GCA_964622735.1 uncultured Burkholderiaceae bacterium
GCTGACTTGCTCGTGGTGCAGCACTTCGTCTAGGCCGTTGTCGGGCACGCGGTTACTCAGGCAATAAGCGTTTTGCACGGCGCAAATGCGCTCCAGTCCATGCTCGCGGGCGAGTTGCAAAAACTGCATCACACCCCAAGGCGTTTCGTTCGACAGGCCGATGGTGCGCACTTTGCCCGCCTGCACCAGTTTGCTCAAAGCGGCGAGCTGTACATGGATGCTGTCGACTGGCGTTTGGTATTGCTGCGGCTCAAAATACAAACCGCCAAACATAGGCGTGTGGCGATTGGGCCAGTGGATGTAATACAAATCGAGGTAATCGGTTTGTAAGCGCTGCAAGCTGGCGTTGCAAGCGGCTTCAAAAGCTGCGTCATCCATGCGACTGCTGCCACCGCGTATATATTGCATGCGGCCTGGGCCAGCGATCTTGCTCGCCAGCAGCCACTGCCGACGCGCGCCCGGGTTAGCGGCAAAATAGTTGCCGATGATGCGCTCGGTCGCGCCATAAGTCTCAGCCCGTGGCGGCACGGCATACATCTCCGCTGTGTCCATAAAGTCCACGCCGCTCTCCAAGCTGCGATGCAAGATTTGATGGGCGGCGGGTTGCGCCACCTGCTCGCCAAAGGTCATGGTGCCTAAGCAAATGGCGGGGACTTTTAAATCAGACAAGCCGAGTTGGCGGCGGGGTAAGTTCAATGTGCTCATGCAAGCGATGGTAATGCGGATTGCGCGTAAGGCTCTGGCTTGGGGCTTTTGAGACGCTGACCACGCTCTTATTCTCGCCTGAAAAGACGGGACTGGCGCCTATACGGCTTAACCCTAGCTTTGCGCTATAATACCTGTGCAAGTCACTCGACTATTGGCTAAAAACCCCAAGCATCTGCGCCGTTTTAGCCTTTGAAAATTGGGTTTTTATTATTAAAAATCAATGACTTGTAAAGATCGTGCAGGATTTGTAGCTTTCTGTTATACTTGAGTCACTTAGTCGGGTTAATGTCTTGATCCAAGTCAAATACCTGACGATAAGTTTCAAAAGGAGAAAATCATGCGTCTGACTACCAAAGGCCGATTTGCCGTAACGGCCATGCTCGATTTGGCCCTGCGCCAACACACTGGCCCTGTCACGCTCGCGGCGATCAGCCAGCGCCAGCGCATCTCTTTGTCTTATCTTGAACAATTGTTTGGCAAGCTGCGCCGCAACGGTTTGGTGGAATCCACCCGTGGCCCAGGCGGCGGCTACACCTTGGGTCGCAAGGCCGAAGACATCACCATCACCAGCATCATCACCTCGGTCGATGAAGCGCTGGACGCGACCCAATGCGGCGGCGAGCAAAACTGCCAAGGCGATGGCCGCCCGTGCATGACGCACGATTTGTGGACGGCTTTGAACAAGCGCATGGTCGAGTTTCTCGACTCCGTCAGTCTGCAAACCATGGTGGACGAGCAGTTGGCCAAGGGCATAGAGATTGAAAACCGCCCTGCGCTGAAAAAAGCCATTACGCCGATTCCAGTAGCCAAACCCATGCGCATGAATACGCCAAATTCGGTATTCGCTTTGGGCGATTTGGCGGGTAAGTAAAAGCGCCGATTTCCTTATAAAACCTGCCTGAGCAGCTCTCATTTTAATCAGAAACCCATACCTACCATGACCCCGCATCTTCCTATTTACCTCGATTACGGCGCGACCACGCCTTGCGACCCACGCGTTGTGGATGTCATGGTGCCGTGGTTATACGAGCACTTTGGCAATGCCGCTAGCCGCAGCCACGCTTGGGGCTGGGAGGCGGAAAAAGCGATTGAAACAGCGCGCGAGCAGGTGGCTGAGTTGATCAACGCGGATCCGCGCGAGATCGTTTGGACCAGCGGCGCGACCGAGTCGAACAACTTGGCCATAAAAGGCGCGGCGCAGTTTTACAAAACTAAAGGAAAGCACCTGATCACGGTGAAAACCGAGCACAAAGCTGTGCTCGACACCATGCGTGAATTGGAGCGCCAAGGTTTTGAAGTCACTTACCTTGATGTGCAAGAAGATGGTTTGCTGGACTTGGCTGTATTTAAAGCGGCTTTGCGCCCCGATACGATTTTGGCTTCGGTCATGTTTGTGAACAACGAAATCGGCGTGATTCAAGACATCACGGCGATAGGCAAAATCTGCCGCGAGCGCGGCATCATTTTTCATGTGGATGCTGCGCAAGCCACAGGCCGCGTGGCGGTCGATGTGACGACTTTGCCAGTTGATTTGATGAGTTTGGCCAGCCACAAAACCTATGGCCCTAAAGGCATAGGCGCACTGTATGTGCGGCGCAAACCGCGCGTGCGCATCGAAGCGCAAATGCACGGCGGTGGCCATGAACGCGGCATGCGCAGCGGCACTTTGCCCACGCACCAAATCGTTGGCATGGGCGAGGCTTTCCGCCTGGCGCGTCTCGAGATGGACAAAGACAATGCCCATGTCGCCAAATTGCAGCGCCGTTTGCTCGACGGCTTAAAAGACCTTGAGCAAGTGTTCGTGAATGGCAACCTAGAAAAACGCGTGCCGCACAACCTCAACATCAGTTTTAACTATGTCGAGGGCGAATCCCTCATCATGGGCATCAAGGGTTTGGCGGTTTCTAGCGGCTCGGCCTGCACATCAGCTTCGCTTGAGCCTAGCTATGTTTTGCGCGCATTGGGTCGCAGCGACGAGTTGGCACACAGCAGCTTACGCATGACCATGGGTCGTTTTTCGACTGAGGCTGAAATCGATTACGCCATTCAAACCATCCGTGAGAATGTTGCGCGCTTGCGCGAACTCAGCCCGCTGTGGGATATGTACAAAGACGGCGTAGACATGGCCAGCATTCAGTGGGC
>CAZUUN010000137.1:2950-4196 GCA_964622735.1 uncultured Burkholderiaceae bacterium
GGCACCGGCATGGTGGGCGCACCCGCTTGCGGCGATGTGATGAAGTTGCAAATCCGCGTGAACCCGGTCACGCAAATCATCGAAGACGCTAAATTCAAAACCTATGGCTGCGGCTCGGCCATTGCCTCTTCTTCACTCGTAACCGAGTGGGTCAAGGGCAAAACCTTAGACCAAGCTGCAGCGCTGAAAAACAGCGAAATCGCGGAAGAGTTGGCGCTGCCGCCAGTCAAAATTCACTGCTCGATCTTGGCCGAAGACGCCATCAAAGCCGCAGTGTCTGACTACAAATCCAAGCACACGACACCCGCGAGCGCTTAAACCGCTGCACTTGGCTGCTGTCGTTTTTGGTTTTGCCTTTTCTTAGATTTTCAAGCTTATGACCGTCTCGATTACCCCTGCCGCTGCTAAACAAGTGACACGCTACCTGGCCAAGCGTGGCTCGGGCGTGGGTGTGCGTTTGGGCGTTAAAACCACGGGCTGTTCAGGACTGGCTTATAAGCTCGAATATGTGGACAGCGTCGAAGCCGAAGACCAAGTGTTTGAAGAACACGGCGTCAAAGTCATCATCGATCCGAAAAGCCTGGCTTATATCGATGGCACCCAGCTCGACTTTGTGCGCGAGGGTTTGAATGAAGGCTTTAAATTCAGCAATCCGAACGAACGCGACCGCTGCGGCTGTGGTGAATCCTTCCGTGTTTAAGCCAAAGTCGGCTTAAAATTCAGGGTTAATTTCTTCAATATTCCTTGTCAAACCTGCCTGAGCAGCTATTAGAATAATAGTTAACTTACAGGTGATTAAAGGGATAAAAAAAGACCGCTCATAAGCGGTCTTTTTTGTTCTGGGCAGCAGCTAATTACTTGATAACTGCTTTTTCAACCAAGGATTTTTGGAGGGCTTGCAGTTTGTCATTCAGCAGTTTCTGGCTGATTTGTGGCTCGACTTGCTCAAATTTTGGTGGGGCTTGCACTTGTGGCTCACGAATATCATCAAGCTTGATGATGTGGTAACCAAACTGGCTTTGCACGGGCGTTTGCGTCATTTGGCCTTTTTTCAGCTCTAGCAGTGCTTGTGTGAACTCAGGGACGAAACCTGCGGTCACGGGATCAACCCAGCCCAAGTCGCCGCCTTGCTTGCCTGAGCCAGGATCTTTGGAGTACTTTTGCGCCAAGGCTTCAAACTTGGCACCTTTTTTAATTTGCGCGATCAGGCTTTTCGCTTGTGCTTCGTCATCGACCAAAATGTGGC
>CAZUUN010000138.1:0-4124 GCA_964622735.1 uncultured Burkholderiaceae bacterium
GGGCAAATCGCCAAGATCAAAGGCTGCCGCGTGGTGGGCATAGCTGGCGGCGCAAAAAAATGCGCTTATGTGGTGGACGAGTTGGGCTTTGATGCCTGCATCGACCACCGCGCAAGCGACTTTGCACAGCAGCTAGCCGCAGCCTGCGGCCAAGGCATTGATGTGTATTACGAGAATGTGGGCGGCGCAGTGTTTGACGCGGTGCTGCCGCTGCTGAACACGGGCGCGCGCATTCCAGTGTGCGGCCTGATCGCGCATTACAACGACACCGCGCTGCCCGCTGGCCCTGATCGCTTAGGCGTGCTGCTGCGCACGATTTTGACCAAGCGCATGAAGATGCAGGGCTTTATTATTTTTGACGATTACGGCCATCGCTACGGCGAGTTTTTTCAACAAATGAGCGAGTGGCTGGCGGCTGGAAAAATCAAGTTCCGCGAAGACATGGTGGACGGCTTAGAGAACGCGCCGCAAGCCTTTATGGGTTTGTTAGAGGGCAAGAATTTCGGCAAGCTGGTGGTGCGCGTGGCTCAAGACAAAGATACGAAATGAACGCGCGATTTTTCAGCGCGATGGACGACATGAACGACCCAACTAAGGAATGAAGATGAAAAAGATACTGATGGTTTTGACCTCGCACGACCAGCTGGGCGACACGGGCAAGAAGACCGGCTTTTGGCTGGAGGAATTTGCCGCGCCTTTTTATATTTTTAAAGATGCAGGCGTAGATATCACCCTAGCCTCGCCCTTGGGTGGGCAGCCGCCGCTAGACCCTAAAAGCGATGAGCCTGATTCGCAAACCGAAGCAACGGACCGCTTTAAAAAGGACACGGCTGCACAGGCACAACTGGCTAGCACCAAACGACTAGACAGCGTATCGGCGGGCGATTTTGACGCGGTGTTTTACCCTGGCGGCCACGGCCCACTGTGGGATTTGGCTGAAGACAAGGCATCGATCGCGCTGATTGAGGCCACGCTGAACGCGGGCAAGCCAGTTGCTGCCGTGTGCCACGCGCCGGGCGTGCTGCGCCACCCCAAACGCGCAGACGGCGAATCTGTGGTGCAAGGCAAAGCGGTCACGGGCTTTACCAACAGCGAAGAGGCGGCGGTCGGCTTGACCGACATCGTGCCCTTTTTGGTTGAGGATATGCTCACGCGAAACGGCGGCAAGTACGCCAAAGGCGCAGACTGGCAGCCCTATGTGCTGACGGATGGTTTGCTGATCACGGGGCAGAATCCGGCATCGTCAGCACCAGCGGCTGAGGCGCTGTTGAAAGCGCTGCGATAAGCTTTTTTAATAAGCATTCACGCCATTCCGTCACTATCAAAAAACTAGCTGCTCAGGCAGGTTTGACGGCTCAAATCGGCAATTTAGCACTTAAAAACGCTTCTTTTTAAGCTGCTTGCGGTAACCACGCACCGCATAGTGCGCTCAAGCAAGCGCAAATAAAAAAGGCAGGATGAATGGTTTCACCTGCCTTTTTTGCCACTTGCATTCTTTAGGCGGCGCATGCGCGGCGCTTAAAGTTTGGTGCTTATTTGTGGCGCTTACATCTTGCTGTTTACGCCGTGTGCGTTTTCACCCACGCGACATAGCTGTCCATCCATTTTTGTAGAAAGTCGCGACTGGCTGCACCGATGTTGCCGGACTCGTCAAACAAGCCTTCCTTGGCGTGAATAAAGGCCTCGGGCTGGCCCAGCGTAGGCATGTCGAGGTAAGCGAGCACATTGCGCAAATGTTGCTGCGCCAAGGCCGTGCCGACAGCGCCGATGGAAGCACCCAGCACGCCCGCCGGTTTGCCGCCCCAAACACTTTGGCCATAAGGGCGCGAGCCGTGGTCGAGTGCATTTTTCAGCACGCCGGGAATGGAGCGGTTGTATTCGGGCGTGACGAACAAGACGCCACGCGCAGCGGCAATTTCGCTTTTCATGCGCTTGACCGCAGGCGCTTGGTCGGCATCGTCGTCTTGGTTGTATTGCGGCAAATCACCAATCTCCACTTGCGTGAAAGTGAACTCGGGTGGCGCCAGTTTGGCGAGGGCCGTCGCCAGCTTGCGGTTGATCGAATCTTGACGAAGGCTGCCGACGATGACGGCGATAGGGTATTGGCTCACAAGATATCTCCTGAATGCGTGGATGAATGAATACTGCGCTGATTTTTATCCTAACATTAGCGCCGATTTTGCAGCCCTGCGTTTACGCAAAGGCCTTGGGCCTGCCGCGTGTTTATTGTTTGTTTAGCAAGTCTGCCAAGGCCGGTGCTAGGGCCGGGTGGCGAAAGACAAAACCGCTTGCTTGGGTGCGGCGCGGCTCTAGGCGTTGGCCGCCCAAGAGCAAGGTGGACATTTCGCCCAGCGCCAAGCGCAGCGCCCAAGCGGGCGCAGGCATTAGCGCAGGGCGGTGCAGCGTATGCGCTAAGGTGCGGGTAAATGCCGCGTTGCGCAGCAACTCGGGCGCGCAAGCGTTGTAGGCGCCGCTGGCGTTTGCTTGCAATAGCAAGTGGTCAAACAGGCGCGCCAAGTCCTCGATGTGTATCCACGGCATCCATTGCGCGCCGCTCCCCAGCCGTCCACCCAAACCCAACTTGAACGGCAGCAAGAGACGCGCCAACATGCCGCCGCGGCTGGCCAGCACTGGCGCTATGCGCAGCAGCGCCACGCGTGTGCCTGCGAGCGCGGCGCGCTGGGCTTCTTCCTCCCAAGCCATGCACAGGCGGCTGCCAAAGTCTTGCCCGCCGGGGCTGCTGCTTTCATCTAAAGCTGCATCGGCGCGGTCGCCATACCAACCCACGGCTGAGGCTGAGAGCAATACGCGCGGCGGCGTGGGCTGCTGCCCCATCCATGCCACCAGCGTGTGCGTCAAGTCAATGCGGCTTTGCCACAGCAGTGCGCGCCGCGACTTGGTCCAAGGTCTGTCGGCTATGGGTGCACCCGCCAGATTGATCACCGCATCAAAAGGCCCGACCGCGTTCAATTCTTGCAATTGCGCCACGCCGCGCGCGCCACTGCACAGGCTGGGCACTTGCGCGGGCTGGCGGCTCCACACCCACAGCTCGTGGCCCTGCTGCTGCCAGTGTTGGCACAGGGCGCGGCCGATCAGGCCGGTTCCACCGGTGAGCAAAATACGCATGGTTGTGGACTCCTTCAGGAATAGCTGCGGACTGTTTTTTCTGTTGTGGCGGGTGCGCTGTTTACAAGTGATGGCCTGCGCATTACCACGGCAAAGCCTGACCATCGTAGGCCCAAAAGCCACCGCTGTCTTGCGGCTGCAAACCGTCTAGCAGCGCCAGCAACTCGCGGGCTGCGTCGGCTGCTGGACGACCGATTTGCGCACCGCGAAACGGCGCCGACAATGCCGAATCAACCGTACCCGGGTGCAGCGCCGCCAGCGTGGCTTGGGGGTGGCTGCGCGTCAGCTCTATGGCTGCAGTTTTCAGCACCATGTTCAAAGCCGCCTTAGACGCGCGGTAGCTGTACCAACCGCCTAGGCGGTTGTCATCGATGCTGCCGACCTTGGCCGAGAGCACTGCCATCAGGCTGCGTGCATCGCGTGCGAGCAAAGGCGCGAACTGCGCCAGCACCAATGCGGGGCCTATGGTGTTGGTGGCAAAGCTGGCCGCCATGTGCTCGGCGCGCACATCGGCCAGGCGTTTTTCGGGCGCGCCACTGGGACCCTGCAACATGCCCGTGGCGACGACGACCAAATGTAAGGGGCCAACATCTTGCAGCGCGCGTGCGGCAGCAGCCACGCTGCCACTATCAGCAAAGTCGATGGGCGGCGTGCTGTTGCGCCCTAGCGCAATCACCTGCGCACAACGCGGATCAGCCCGCAGCTGCGCGGCCATGGCACCGCCTATTGCACCAGAAGCACCGATGATGAGGGCGCGATAAGCAGGTGGCAGAGATTGCATGGCGTGTGGCTTTGTTGAGATTTAAATATCTCGTTCAACTATTTTGTTTGGCCGCCAGCGCCGCCAGTGCGCTGCGCGCCAATGCACGCCCGCTCAGCCACGCACCCTCGACCTTGCCACCGTTCAGCCAATCGCCACAGGCGCCAAGCCGCGCATCCGCACTCCACCAGCAGCCCGCCGTCAGTGCTGGCGCGCTGTCGGCATAGCGCCAGCGGTG
>CAZUUN010000139.1:0-4026 GCA_964622735.1 uncultured Burkholderiaceae bacterium
ACCGCATCGACCTCAGGCCGCGCTGGCGGCTGCACGATGGAGCGGGCGTAGGCATTGAGCGACTCGAGGTAACGCCGCTGGCCCTCGCTAAAGACAATGTCAAAAGCCAGCGTCGATTTGCCCGAACCTGAGACACCCGTAATCACATTGAGCTGGCCGCGCGGAATGTTCACGCTCAGGTTTTGCAAATTGTGTTCGGTCGCATTCACCACTTCGATGCACGGCGGCGCTAGGCGCGCATAAGGCGCAGGCGCGTCGGCCACCAAAAACGCTTGCGCCAGCCCTTCGTATTCGCGCAGGGCGTGCGCGGTGTGCGTGTCAGCATGGTCACGCACATCTTCGGGCCTGCCTTGCGCCACAATTTTGCCGCCCGCCTCGCCCGCGTCAGGCCCTAAATCGATCAGCCAGTCGCTGCCGCGAATGACATCTAAATTGTGCTCGACCAAGAGCAGGCTGTGACCCGCATCTTGCAACTTGCGCAGCGCGCGCATGAGCTTGGCGATGTCGTCAAAATGCAGGCCCGTCGTCGGCTCGTCCAAGATAAACAAGCTGCCTTTGCGTGCCAGAGTTTGTTTGCTAGCCGCCGCGCTTTTGGCGGCATCGGCCAAGTGGCCCGCGATTTTTAGGCGCTGCGCCTCGCCGCCACTCAGCGTGGGCACGGGTTGGCCCAGCTTCACATAATCCAAGCCAACATCAACTATCGGTTGCAGCGCCAGCTGCACAGCGCGGTCGCCGACAAAAATATCACGCGCTTCGCGCACCGTCAGGTCTAAACAATCGGCCACATTCAAACTGCGGCCGCCGCGCTCGATAGTCACCTCTAGCACTTCGGGGCGGTAGCGCTTGCCTTGGCAATCCTCGCAACGCAAATACACATCACTCAAAAACTGCATCTCGATGTGCTCAAAACCACTGCCGCCGCAAGTCGGGCAACGACCGTCGCCCGTGTTGAAGCTAAACATCGTGCGCTTGTAATCACGCTCTAGCGCCAGCGGCGCAAAGGCAAAGATGTCGCGCAGCGCATCCCACGCGCCCACATAGCTGGCGGGGTTAGAGCGCGCAGTTTTGCCCAGCGGCGATTGATCGACAAAGACCACATCGGCCAGTTGCTCGGCGCCCAAGAGCGCATCAAACGCGCCGGGCGTTTCGCTCGTCTTGCCAAAGTGGCGCAGCAGCGCAGGTGCCAGCACATCTTGCACCAGCGTGGATTTGCCTGAGCCTGAAACGCCTGTGACGCAGACTAAGCAGCCCAGGGGAATTTCGATATCAATATTTTGCAAATTATTCGCGCGCGCGCCTTGCAGCAAGAGTTTGGGCGTGCTCGCCTGCACCGCGCGTTTGAGCCCCAGCGACAAGGTTTTGCGCCCGCCCAGATAAGCGCCAGTCAAGGTGTCGGCTTGCAGCAAATCCTGCGGTTTGCCATCAAACACGATCTGCCCGCCATCTGCACCCGGCCCTGGCCCCATGTCGATGATGCGGTCGGCAATTTGCATCACGGCGGGGTCATGCTCGACCACAACCAAGGTATTGCCCGCATCGCGCAGCCGCAGCATGGCTTGGTTGATGCGCTGCATGTCGAGCGGGTGCAAGCCTATGCTGGGCTCGTCTAAAACAAACAAGGTGTTGACCAAAGAAGTACCCAGCGCCGTCGTCAGGTTGATGCGCTGCACCTCGCCACCGCTCAGTGTGCGGCTTTGCCGATCAAGCGTGAGGTAGCCCAAGCCCACATCGCACAAATACTGTATGCGGCTGTTGATTTCCTTCAACAGAATCGATAAGGCTTTCTCATCGGCATTTTTAAGAGTCTTTTTGGCATTTTGAGCCGTCAAACCTGCCTGAGCAGCTACTATTTTAGTATTGCTTTCTAGCTCTATGCTCAATCCTTGCATCCACACTTGCAGCTTGGCCAGCGGCAATTGCATCGCATCGTGCAGACACAAACCCGGCAAAGCCTCGAGCGCAGCCCGGCTATAGCCTATGCCTTGCGGCGCAAAGCGCTTGGCGGGCTGCAGCACCGCATCAGCCGCCGCTTTGCTGCCCACACGCCAGAGCAGGCTCTCCGTCTGCAAACGCGCACCCGCACAAGTGGGGCAAGTGGTGTAGCTGCGGTATTTAGACAGCAGCACGCGGATGTGCATCTTGTAGGCTTTGCTTTCTAAATACTCAAAAAAGCGACGCACTCCAAACCATTGCTTGTTCCACTGCCCCTTCCACAGCGGCGAGCCATTCAGCACCCATGCCTGCTGCTCGGGCGTTAAATCTTTAAACGCGGTGTCGCGCGGTATGCCTTCGGCCTCAGCGTGGCGCATCAAATCGTCTTGCGACTCTTGCCACGCGGGGGTTTGCATCGGCTTGATGGCGCCGCCGCGCAGCGTTAGCTTAGGGTTAGGAATAACCAAGCCCATATCAATCCCGATAACGCGGCCAAAACCCTTGCAAGTGGGGCATGCGCCATGGGCTGAATTGAATGAGAACAAGGCCGGGCTAGGCTCTAAATAGCTGATATCGCTGTCGGGGCTGTGCAAACTGCTGGAGTAAAACAACTTCTGCGGCTCTTGCCCGTCGGCTGCATCGGGTGCTTGCACCTCTAGGCACAGCTTGCCCGCGCCGTGGCGTAAAGCACTCTCTAGGCTTTCGGCCAAACGCGTGGCATCCACGCTGCTGAGCCTGAAGCGATCGGCCACAACATCCAAAACCGGGCCTTTTTTCGTCTGGCGCTCGCCCTGCACCTTGGTAAAGCCGCTGGCGGCTAGCCACTCTTGCATTTGCGCCAAACTGGTTTTCTCAGGCACTGGCAGCGGAAAAGTCAAAACCACGCGTGCATCGCCTATGGTCGCTTGCTTGCTGGCCAAATCGGCCATGATGCTGGCGACCGAGTCTTTGTGCACGGGCGCGGCGCTTTCTTGGTCAAACAAGGCGCCCGCGCGGGCAAACAAAAGCTTGAAGTGATCATTCAGCTCAGTCATCGTGCCCACGGTTGAACGCGAAGATCGCACCGGGTTGCTTTGGTTAATCGCAATCGCTGGTGGCACGCCGCCGACGCTATCGACTGCGGGTTTGTCCATGCGGTCTAAAAATTGCCGCGCGTAGGCCGAGAAAGTCTCAACATAGCGGCGTTGGCCCTCAGCAAACAAGGTATCAAACACCAGCGATGACTTGCCGCAGCCGCTAGGGCCGGTCACTACCGTCAATTGCCGCAGGGCGATATCGAGATCGAGGTTTTTGAGGTTATTTTGGCGCGCACCACGGATGCGGATCGAGCCCGATTCGGCCGCATGAGCGGCGTTTTCGGCATTTTCTAAGCGGTTTTTTTCAAGCATAGGGGCATTGTGGCGCAAAGGAAATCCCCCTATCCATGGATACAATTTCAAGCTTTGACCCGAGTAGCTTTTCATGCCTCAAAATTCTTTGCGCCCCTTGCCCAGCATCATTTTTGCCAGCCGTTGGCTGCAATTGCCCCTGTATCTCGGGCTAATCGTGGCCCAGGCGGTCTATGTGGGCCATTTCTTTCTCGAGCTTTATCATCTGGTGATGGCGGCGCTGGGCAGTCAGGCCGATATTGACGCGCTGGTGCGAAGCATAGGCTACAAATCAGATGTCGTTGTCACACACCTGAACGAAACCATCATCATGCTGGTGGTGCTGGCTTTGATCGATGTGGTGATGATTTCCAACTTGCTCATCATGGTCATCGTCGGTGGCTATGAAACTTTTGTCAGCCGCATGGGTTTGCAAGGCCACCCCGATCAGCCAGAATGGCTTAGCCATGTGAATGCCAGCGTCTTGAAGGTTAAGCTGGCGATGTCTATCATTGGTATTTCGTCTATCCATTTGCTCAAAACATTCATCAACGCCGCGAATTACGATACCAAGACGCTGGTGGCACAAACCGTCATCCATGTCGTATTTTTATTCTCAGCCATGGCCATCGCTTATACCGACAAGTTGATGAGCAGCACCAGCAACGGCCGCCACGCGAGCAAGCATTGATCTCTTTACCCTTACTTTAAGAAGCGCAGATATGAA
>CAZUUN010000140.1:0-4010 GCA_964622735.1 uncultured Burkholderiaceae bacterium
CGGTGTCTAAAAAGCTGGCCTTCATGGCCTTGCTGTATTTTTGGCCGAGGTAGAACACATGGCCGATTTCAATGCCGCGCTCTATTGCCAGTTTGCCTTTGCCGCAGGGTGATAAATCACCTTCGACCACATTGCGTATGTCAGCCACAACTTGCGGTTCGGGCAAATCACGGCCCCAGTTCACGCCCGTTAAATGCGCGCCTTCTTCATTCGCGCCGCAGACAAAATCATGCATCAGCGCCGCATCGCGGTCAGCAATGATGGTCAAGGGCTGGCGCAAAGCCACAGGGCCAAGGTAGCCCGCTTTGCAGCCAAAGTGCGCCTCAATCTCAGCCGCAGTCGCAAGACGGAAGTCGGCCAAGCCTTCGAGTTTGCCCACCTTGACTTCATTCAGCTCGTGGTCGCCGCGCAGCAAGAGCAGCCAGACTTTGCTGTTGATGATGGTGCCTTGTTCGTTCTTTTGGTCGGTCGCCAAGACCATGGATTTAATCGTTTGTTGCAGCGGCAAACCTAAGAAGGCCGCCACATCAGCGCAGCTTGCCTGCCCAGGTGTGGGCACTTTTTGCAGCACTTGCGTGGCCGCAGCGCGGCTGTGCGTGGGGGCTAGGGCTTCGGCCTTTTCGATATTGGCGGCGTAGTCGCTGCTGGGGCAATAAATGATGGCGTCCTCGCCTGTGGCGGCAATGACTTGGAACTCTTCGCTCAAATCGCCGCCGATGGCACCACTGTCAGCCGCGACGGCGCGGTAGCGCAGGCCAAAGCGGTCAAAAATGCGGCGGTAAGCCTCGGCCATATTGGCGTAGCTGGCTTTGGCGGCTTCGGGGCTGCGGTCAAAGCTGTAGGCGTCTTTCATGATGAATTCGCGTCCGCGCATCAGGCCAAAGCGGGGGCGGCGCTCATCCCGAAATTTGGTTTGAATTTGGTAGAGATTCTTAGGCAGTTGCTTGTAGCTTTTGAACTCTTGGCGGGCGATATCGGTCACCACCTCTTCGCTGGTGGGTTGCACCACAAAGTCGCGGCCGTGGCGGTCTTTAATGCGCAGCAGCTCAGGCCCCATGGCATCAAAGCGACCCGTTTCGTGCCAAAACTCGGCGGGTTGCACGACGGGCATAGCGAGTTCAATCGCGCCAGCGCGGTTCATTTCTTCGCGAATGATGGCTTCGACTTTGCGGATGACGCGCAAGCCCAGCGGCATGTAGTTATAAATACCCGCGCCTAGGCGCTTGATCATGCCCGCGCGCATCATCAGCTGCTGGCTGACGACATCCGCATCAGCGGGGGCTTCTTTCAAGGTAGAGATGAGAAATTGAGAGGCTTTCATGGGCGTATGGGTTGGTGATTTTCCCTGTACCAGCTGCGTTTGGCTTGTTTTTAGGGCAAGCAGCTTGCATAATGCAGGAAGTTTAAAAATTTTGAGGTTTGATTATGCTCGACCGCGACGGCTTTAGGCCGAATGTCGGCATTGTCTTGCTCAACCAGCAGAATCAGGTTTTTTGGGGCAAACGCGTTCGCACCCATTCATGGCAGTTTCCACAAGGCGGCATAGACCGCGGAGAAAATCCCGAACAGGCCATGTTCCGCGAATTGCATGAAGAGGTTGGCCTACAGCCTGAGCAGGTGCGCGTTGTTGCGCGCACGCGTAACTGGTTGCGCTATGAGGTGCCAGACCGTTTTATACGGCGCGAATCGCGTGGATTTTACAAAGGCCAAAAGCAAATTTGGTATTTGCTGCAGTTGCTGGGCAACGATTGGGATTTGAATCTGCGCGCCACAGAAAAACCCGAGTTCGATGCTTGGCGTTGGAACGACTATTGGGTTCCGCTCGAAGTCGTGGTGGAGTTCAAGCGCGATGTCTATGAAATGGCATTGACCGAGCTTTCACGCTACCTGCCACGGCGCGAGCCGCGCGCGGGCAGCCGCTACTTGCGCGGTACGGTCGGGCACGATGTGCCGCCGCCCATTGATTTAGAGCATGTACAGCACCTGCGCGCCGCGCACGATGCCAAATACCAAGACCGCGATCGCAAAATGAACGCTGAGCGCGGCAACTCGCTGCTACTCAATGGCCGTGTGCTGGATTTGCCGCCGGGTGCCAGCTACGACCCCGATCCGCAACAACACAAGGCTTCTGATTTTGATCAGCTACTGGGCGATTTGCCCACGCACGCACCCAAAACAGTCAATCCTTAGCTCACCGTCCTTAGCCGACCATCGTTGCGGCAATAACCCTGAGCGCAAGCCACGCGCTCGCAAGCGGCTATGCTGTCAAGAATGAAAACCATGCATAAACCCTTCTTTTCTGTTTGCGCTCTTTTCTTCGCCGCTTTAATGCTGGCCAGCAGCGCGTGGGCAGACACCAAGTTCTATGGTTTCAAGTTCGCTGACCCGATTGAGCTGAAAGGCCAAAGCCTGCAGCTCAACGGCGTGGGCGGGCGCTCGGTGCCCGTTATTCGGCTGCGCGTTTATGCCACGGCTTTGTATTTACCTGAACGCTCGAGCGACCCGCAAGCCATCGTCGCCATGGCGGGAGCCAAGCGCATCCAAATCCGCATGGCCTACGGCGTTGCCGCCAAAGAGTTTAAAAAAGCACTGGTGCGCGGTATCGAGAAAAATTACAGCCCTGCCGAGCAAGCTGCGATGCAGCCACGCACGCAGGCTTTTGGCGCCATCATTGATGGCTTTGTGCGCGTCAATGGCGGCGATGTAATCAATATGGATTACCTGCCTGAGTCGGGTTTGGTCATCAGCGTCAATGGCAAAACCAGAGGCGCGCCGATAGAAGGCGCTGATTTTTACGCGGCGGTCTTGCGCATCTTTATTGGCGAGCACCCCACCGATCAAGAGCAAAAACTGCGCCTGCTGGGTCTGCCCACTTAAAGGCGGCTTGCATGGAGCCAGTGCCGCTTGATATTCAGCGCTTCATAGCCGCCCTGTGGCTAGAGGATGGCTTGGCACGCAATAGCCAAACTGCTTATCAACGCGATTTGTGCAGCTTGCACGCTTGGCTGCAAGCCGAAGACGCGCAGCTGGATTTGCGCACTTGCGCCAGCCACCATGTGCAAGCCTATATGGCGGCCAAAGCCGTTAAAACAGAAACCCAAATAGCCGCCAAAGCGACGACGCAAAACCGGCGCTTGTCGGCCTTTCGGCGCTTTTTTCAGTGGAGCGTGCGCGAAGGCTTGCGCCGCGATGACCCGAGCCTGACTTTACTCACCGCCAAACAAGCGCTGCGCGTGCCGCAAACCCTGACCGAGCAGCAGGTGCAAGACCTGCTGGCCAGCCCCGATGTGGCCACGCCGCTGGGTCTGCGCGATCGCGCCATGCTGGAGCTGCTGTATGCCACGGGCCTGCGCGTGAGCGAGTTGGTGCACATCAAGCTCTTCGACATCAGCAACACCGAGAATGTGCTGCGCACCATGGGCAAGGGCAATAAAGAGCGCCTCGTGCCCTTTGGCGACTACGCGGCCGAGTGGGTGGGGCGCTATATGCAAGAGGCGCGAACGCAGATTTTGGGCGAGCAAAAAAGCGATTATTTGTTTGTCACGGCGCGTGGCACTTGCATGAGCCGCGTGGCTTTTTGGATGCTGATACGCAAACACGCCACGCAAGCATCTATCCGTCAGCACCTCTCGCCGCACACCTTGCGCCACGCCTTCGCCACGCACTTGCTCAACCACGGCGCTGATTTGCGCGTGGTGCAAATGCTGCTTGGTCATGCCGATATTTCGACCACCACCATCTACACCCACATTGCGCGCGAGCGGCTGAAAAAAATCCACGCCCAGCACCACCCAAGGGCTTAAAAGTCATTTTTAAGCATGTTTTTGGTGTTTTAGGCCGTCAAACCTGCCTGAGCAGCTCTACTTTTAGTAGTATTTGGCAATGAGTAAGCCAGCGCGTCGCACATTGGCGGCGCAGCCTAGCGGCTCTTTTACAATGCGGGCATGAAACTACTCTTAATCCTGACCGCTGCTTTGGCCACTCTTAGCGCCTGCGGGCAAAAAGGCCCT
>CAZUUN010000141.1:0-3962 GCA_964622735.1 uncultured Burkholderiaceae bacterium
GGTACCAACCACGGTCGAGGTTTTAAATACCACGCCCTCGGCCTCCATCTGCGCCACGCGGCGGTCGATGTGGTTTTTTTCCATTTTGAAATCAGGAATGCCGTAGCGCAGCAAACCGCCCACGCGGTCATTTTTCTCAAACACCGTGACGGCGTGACCCGCGCGCGCCAGCTGCTGCGCAGCGGCCAAACCCGCAGGGCCTGAGCCGACCACAGCCACGGTTTTGCCCGTTTTTTGCGCGGCCACTTTGGGCTGCACCCAGTTATTGGCCCAGGCTTTGTCAATGATGGCGTGCTCGATCGATTTGATGCCAACGGCGTCGTCATTGATATTGAGCACGCAAGCAGCTTCGCACGGGGCGGGGCAAATGCGACCGGTAAATTCGGGAAAGTTATTCGTGCTGTGCAGCACTTTGATGGCGTTTTCCCAGTCTTGCTGGTAGACCAAATCATTGAAGTCGGGAATGATGTTGTTCACTGGGCAGCCGTTGCTGCAAAACGGCGTGCCGCAATCCATGCAACGCGCGGCTTGCGTTTTGGCATCCGCGTCATCCAAACCAATCACGAATTCTTTGTAATGCTTCAAGCGCTGGGCAACGGGCGCGTAGCCCTCTTCCAGCCGCTGGTACTCCATAAAGCCTGTGATTTTTCCCATTTTCTTCTTCCTTGATCGGGTACTTGTACTACGAAATAAATAGCTGCTCAGGCAGGTTATACGGCCTAAAACGCTTATTTCTTATTCAAATTTGACTCAGTGCGCCAACGCAGCGCTGGTGGCGGCCTTTTGCATCGCGCTCAAGGCGCGTTTGTAGTCCACCGGCATGACCTTGACGAACTTGCCGCGCTGCTCAGCCCAGCTGTCCAAAATCTCGCGCGCGCGCAAACTGCCGGTGTAGTGGTGGTGGTCTTCGACCATTTTTTTCAGCAGGGCTTCGTCGCTCAAACCTGCATGTTGCGGGTCGGTTTGCTCGGCGCTTGGCAGCACCGCGCCCAGCTCGACCATGCTGTTGTTGACGCGTCGCGCAAACTGGCCGTCCTCGTCATACACATAGGCCACGCCGCCGCTCATACCGGCGGCAAAGTTGCGCCCGGTTTTGCCCAACACGACCACCGTGCCACCCGTCATGTATTCGCAGCCGTGGTCGCCTGTGCCCTCAACCACTGCGCTGGCGCCCGACAAGCGCACCGCAAAGCGCTCGCCACCCACGCCGCGGAAGTAAGCCGCGCCCGCCGTCGCACCATACAAGACGGTGTTGCCAACGATGATGTTGTTAGTGGCATCGCCCTTGAAGGCATTGCTAGGACGCACCACGATGCGCCCGCCCGACAAGCCTTTACCGGTGTAGTCATTCGCTTCGCCGATCAAGTCGAGCGTGATACCCGCCGCCAAGAAGGCGCCGAAGGACTGGCCGCCCGTGCCTTCCATCTGAATGCGGATGCTGTCCTCTGGCAAACCGGCCGAGCCAAAGCGTTTGGCCACTTCGCCCGAAAGCATGGCACCAACGGAGCGATTCACATTGCGCGCGACTTCCATGAACTGCACTTTTTCGCCATGTTCCAGCGCCGCTTGCGCTTTGGCGATCAGCTTGTGGTCCAGCGCTTTGCCCAGGCCGTGGTCTTGCGTTTCCACATGGCGGCGCGGCACATCGGCAGGCACATTGGGTTGGTAGAAAATGCGTGAGAAATCGAGGCCCGAGGCTTTCCAATGCGCAATGCCTTTGCGCGTGTCGAGCAAGTCCGAGCGGCCGATCAAATCATCAAACTTGGCAATGCCCAATTGCGCCATGATGCCGCGCACTTCTTCAGCGACGAAGAAGAAGAAGTTGACGACATATTCGGGCTTGCCATTGAATTTTTTGCGCAACTCGGGGTCTTGCGTTGCCACGCCCACGGGGCAAGTGTTCAAGTGACATTTGCGCATCATGATGCAGCCCTCGGCCACCAGCGGTGCGGTGGCAAAGCCCACTTCGTCGGCGCCCAAAAGCGCGGCTACGACCACATCGCGGCCCGTTTTCATTTGGCCGTCAGCCTGCACGCGGATGCGGCCACGCAAGCGGTTCAGCACCAGGGTTTGCTGCGTTTCCGCCAGCCCCAGCTCCCACGGTGTACCCGCGTGTTTGACCGATGACAGGGGTGATGCGCCCGTGCCGCCGTCATGCCCAGCGATCACCACATGGTCAGCCTTGCACTTGGTCACGCCCGCGGCGATGGTGCCCACGCCGACTTCAGAAACCAGCTTGACCGACACATCGGCCGCGCTGTTGGCATTTTTCAAATCGTGTATCAGCTGCGCCAAATCTTCGATCGAATAAATGTCGTGATGCGGTGGCGGCGAGATCAAACCCACGCCCGGTACGCTGTAGCGCAACTGGCCGATATAGTCGCTCACTTTGCCGCCTGGCAATTGACCGCCTTCGCCCGGTTTGGCGCCCTGCGCCATCTTGATTTGGATTTGATCGGCAGAGGCCAAATACTCGGCCGTCACGCCAAAGCGGCCTGATGCCACTTGTTTGATCTTGCTGCGCAAGCTGTCGCCCGCTTGCAAGGGAATATCCGCCACCATGCGCTCGCTGCCCAGCACCGTTCCGATGGTGTCACCCTCTTTGATAACGGGAATAAAACGCTGGCCGTCACCGGCTGCACGCGCGGCTTGCGCCTCAGCGCGATAACGCGCTGGGTCTTCACCGCCCTCGCCCGTATTGCTTTTGCCGCCGATGCGGTTCATGGCAACAGCCAGTGTGGTGTGCGCTTCGGTCGAGATTGAACCGAGCGACATGGCACCCGTGGCAAAGCGTTTGACGATTTCTTTCGCTGGCTCGACTTCGTCGATGCTGATGGCTTTGGCAGGGTCAATTTTGAATTCAAACAGCCCACGCAGCGTCAGGTGACGGCGGCTTTGGTCGTTGATGATCTGTGCGTATTCTTTGTAGTTTTGCGCGCTGTTGGCACGCGTGGCGTGTTGCAGCTTGGCAATCGCATCGGGCGTCCACATATGGTCTTCGCCGCGTTCGCGCCAAGCGTATTCGCCGCCCGTCTCTAGCATGCCGTCTAGCACCGGCTCATTGCCAAAAGCACCCGCATGCATGCGGATCGCCTCTTCTGCAATCTCAAACACACCAACGCCGCCGACCTGTGTGGCCGTGCCGTGGAAGTATTTTTCGACAAAGCTGGTGTTCAAGCCGATGGCTTCAAAAATCTGGCTGCCGCAATAGCTCATGTAAGTGCTAATGCCCATCTTCGACATGACTTTGTTCAAGCCTTTGCCGATGGCCTTGACAAAGTTGTAGACCGCTTGCTCGGCATCGACATTGGCGATGTTTTTGCTCACATCAATCGCGGTTTCCATGGCCAAGTAGGGGTGTACGGCCTCAGCGCCATAACCCGCCAGCAAAGCAAAATGGTGCACCTCGCGAGCGCTGCCCGTTTCCACCACCAAACCGGCGTTGCAACGCTGACCGACTTTGACCAAGTGTTGGTGGATGGCCGACAAAGCCAAGAGCGCTGGAATCGGCAAGCGCTGCGCGTTCATGCCGCGATCTGACAGGATCAATATGTTGTGGCCGCTGCCGATCGCGTCCACCGCTTCTGCGCACAGCGAAGCGAGTTTGGCTTCCACCCCCGCACGCCCCCAATCCATGGGGTAAGTGATGTTGATGGTATAGCTTTTGAATTTGCCACGCGTGTGCGCAGCAATGTCGCGCAACTTGGCCATGTCGGCAAAGTTCAAAACGGGCTGGCTGACCTCTAGGCGCAGCGGTGGGTTCACCGCATTGATGTCGAGCAAATTGGGCTTAGGCCCGATGAATGACACCAGCGACATGACAATCTGCTCGCGTATCGGGTCTATTGGCGGGTTGGTCACCTGCGCAAACAACTGCTTGAAGTAGTTGTAGAGCGATTTATCTTTGTTGGACAGCACCGCCAAAGGCGAATCATTTCCCATAGAGCCCGTCGCTTCTTCGC
>CAZUUN010000142.1:0-3950 GCA_964622735.1 uncultured Burkholderiaceae bacterium
AGCCAATTTTGAGCAGGTACAAAGCCAAGCCCGCGACCAGTGCAAAGGCCAAGCTTGAATAACCTAAGCTGACCCAAGGCGAGATGTCGCTCTGGCCAAAAAAGCCATAGCGAAAGCCATCGATCAAATACAGCAGCGGGTTGAAGCGACTGATGATTTGCCAAGCATTGGGCAAAGTATGGATGGAGTAAAACACGCCACTTAAAAAAGTCATGGGCATGATGGCAAAGTTTTGAAAGGTCGCCATTTGGTCGAATTTTTCAGCCCACAAACCGGCAATCACACCCAAAGCGCCCAAAGTGGCTGCGCCCAAAACCGCAAACACCACGGCCCACCACGGCGCCACAAATTGCAGCGGTGCAAACCACATGGTGACCAATAACACGCCCAAGCCCACCAACAAAGCCCGCACGATGGACGAGCCGATATAGGCCACAAACCAATGCCAATGCGAGAGTGGCGCGAGCAGCGTGAAGATCAAACTGCCCATGATTTTGCTTTGTACCAAAGACGAGGAGCTGTTGGCGAAAGCGTTTTGCAGCACGCTCATCATGATCAAGCCAGGCACCAAAAACGCGGTGTAAGACACGCCAGGGTAAACCTCGCGGCCTGAGAGTACATGGCCAAAAATCAGCATGTACAAAACCGCCGTCAAAATCGGCGCGGCGATGGTTTGAAAGCCCACCTTCCAAAAACGCAAAACCTCTTTGTAGAGCAGGGTTTGCCAGCCATTCATATTGTTGATCATGCTGCGCTCCCTGCTGTTGCACCTGCTGCTGGCTGCGCGGCCATCATGCTTAAAAATACATCTTCCAAATCGGCTTTGCGCATCTCAACGCCTTCGGCTTCTATACCAGCGGCGCGCAATTGCGTCAGCACGGCTTCAATATCCGCAGCGCCGCTGACGGGCAACTGCACGATGCGACCCGTGACGCGGGCGCGGCTGGCCAAAGCGGCAGGCAAAGCCGCGTCGGTTTTAAACGCCAAGACGCTAGACATGGAGCCATCGAGCATATTGGCGGTTTTGTCCAGCGCGATCAAGCGGCCGTTTTTCATCATGGCGATGCGGCCGCACAGGGCTTCGGCCTCTTCTAAATAATGGGTGGTGAGCAAGACGGTATGGCCTTTTTTGTTCAAGTCGCTGACAAAGCTCCACAGCCCTTGCCGCAGCTCCACATCGACGCCCGCGGTGGGTTCGTCCAGCACGATCACTGGTGGCTTGTGCACCAAGGCTTGCGCGACCAACATGCGCCGCTTCATGCCGCCTGAGAGTTGGCGCATATTGGTGTCGGCCTTATCGGCCAGCCCCAAGCCTTGCAAAATAGCGTCTATCCACGCACCATTGCTTTTCACCCCAAAGTAGCCGGACTGGATTTGCAGCGCTTCGCGCACGCTAAAGAAAGGGTCATAGACCAGCTCTTGCGGCACGATGCCGAGCAAGCGCCGCGCTTGCAAGGGCTGGCGCGCGACATCTTGGCCCAGCACACTGATGCTGCCGCTGCTGGCTTTCACCAGCCCTGCCAAAATGCTGATCAAAGTGGTTTTGCCCGCGCCGTTGGGGCCAAGCAAGCCAAAGAATTCGCCCTCTGCAACGGTGAAACTGACATCGTTTAGTGCCCGCACGGGGCCGCGTGGGCCGTCGTAGGTTTTGCACAAATTTTGAATAGTGATAGCGCTCATAAGAGAGTGATTTTAGAGCCTGCGCGCAATGCGTGCGAGAATAAGCCCATGTCTAGTTTCACCCCCACTCCAGTTGCCTCAGGGCTGAGTGCGAACGCTGCCGCCGCAGCCGCCAGCGGCGCGAGTTTTGCGCGCTTGCTCGACAAACTGCACTATATGAGTGCGGCCGATATCGAGAACATTCGCCGCGCTTACAAGCTAGCCGACGAGGCGCATTTGGGGCAAAAACGCAAAACCGGCGAGCCTTACATCACCCACCCCATTGCGGTGGCTGAACAGTGTACGCAGTGGCGCCTAGACGCACCTGCCATCATGGCTGCGCTCTTGCACGACACGATGGAAGACTGCGGCGTGACCAAAGGCGACATCATGCAAGCCTTTGGCGCGCAGGTGGCTGAGCTGGTCGATGGGTTGACAAAATTAGACAAAGTTGAATTCGCCACACGCGAAGAAAACCAAGCCGAATCCTTCCGCAAAATGCTGCTCGCCATGGCGCGCGACATTCGCGTGATTTTGGTCAAACTGGCAGACCGCACGCACAATATGCGCAGCCTGCACGAGATGCACCGCTCTAAGCGCGAGCGCATTGCCCGCGAAACGCTGGATATTTATGCGCCGCTGGCCAATCGCTTAGGGCTGAATGCGACCTACCTTGAGCTGCAAGACTTGGCACTGAAAAGCCTGCACCCGTGGCGCTTCGCGATTTTAGAAAAAGCCCTGCAAAACGCCAAAGGCCGCCGCCGCGATGGCGTGGACCGTGCGCTGACTGAAATCAAAAATGCTTTCATGCAGGCCGATATTCCGGTGGAGATCAGCGGCCGCGAAAAATCCATCGTCTCGATCTACACCAAAATGCGCGAAAAGCACTTGAGCTTTAGCGAAGTGCTGGATGTTTTTGGCCTGCGCCTTTTGCTACCCACGCTGCGCGACTGCTACACAGCGCTTGGCGTGGTGCACCAGCTCTACAAGCCGCTGCCGGGCAAGTTCAAAGACTACATCGCTATCCCCAAACCCAATGGCTACCAGTCGCTGCACACCATCGTCAGCGGCCCCACCGGCATTAACCTGGAGGTGCAACTGCGCAGCTTTGCCATGCACCAAATTGCCGACAGCGGCGTGGCCGCGCATTGGCTTTACAAAACCCAAAGCGAAGGCGGTGACGAGAGCGAGCGCATGTCGACCGAATGGCTGCAGTCCCTGATGGATATTCAGCAAGCCTCGAACGACGCGGCCGAGTTCTGGGACCATGTGCGCATTGACCTCTTCCCTGATGCGGTTTATGTCATGACCCCGGCGGGTCAAGTCATCAGCTTGCCGCGCGGCGCGACCACAGTGGATTTTGCTTACGCCATCCACAGCAATGTGGGCGACAAAACCGTCGCGGCCAAAATCAACGAGCAACTGGTGCCGCTGCGCAGCGAAGTGAAAAACGGTGACATGGTGGAAATCGTCACTGGCCCGAGCAGCAGCCCCAACCCAGCGTGGCTGTCTTTTGTGCGCACCGGCCGCGCCCGCGCCGCCATCCGCAGCCATTTGAAGAATATGGAAGAGCACGAGTCTTTGGCCCTAGGTCGCAAGCTGCTGGCGCAAGCCATGCGCATCGAAGGCTATGAGCGACTGCCCGGCGAAGACGAGGCCCATGCCGCGGTCTGGGACAAGTTGGTGAAATTCAGTGGCAATAAATCCCTGCCCGATTTGTACAACGATTTGTGCATGGGCAAGCGCATCGCCAGCTTAGTCGCCAAGCGTTTGGTCAAGTTACTGCAAGAAATCGGCGAGAAGCCCTCGCCCTTGCTGCTCTCGCGCACCCGCTTTGCCGCCGAAGACGAACAAGACGCCCTGCAACAGCAAGGCTTGGTGGTGGATGGCAGCGAGACGGCTTTTGTCCATTACGAGCATTGCTGCTACCCCTTACCGGGGCAAGACATCGTCGGTCACTTGGGGCACGGCGAAGGCGTACACATCCACACCACCGACTGCCCCACAGTCGTCAAACTGCACAAGCGCGACCCTGAGCGCTTTATTCAGGCGGCATGGGCGGCAGAGCCCGCACGCCGCTTTGAGAAACCGCTGATTGTGAGTTACAGCAAGCAAACGGGCATGTTGGCCGCGCTAACGAGCGAAATCGCCCGCGCCGAAGCCGACATCACCAATGTCAGCCTAGGCAAAAGCGCCGGTGACGACACGGCTGAGCTGCGCTTTATGGTCGCGGTGCGCGATGTGGCGCACTTTGAGAGCATCGTCAAACACATCAAGCTCACGCCTGGCGT
>CAZUUN010000143.1:0-1477 GCA_964622735.1 uncultured Burkholderiaceae bacterium
GCCGCGCGAACCCCTTGAGCCGTGCGCCGAATGCTCTCTTGCAAATTGACCTTGGGACGCCAGCCCAAGTCTTTTTCTATTTTTGCAATGCTGTAGTAGTGGTCGGTAGCCATGTACTGGATAGAAAAACGCGTCAGGCCGTTTTCATTGTTCAGCGTGCCGCCTTTGAGCGTATCCCAGAACTCGGCCACGCTGGCCACGCTATAGGCTAACCAGTAGGGGACTTTGCCCGTAATGGGCGGGTAACCCCAGTGGCCCAGCATGCGCTCGACAAACTCGAAGAAAGGCATGGGCTCGCCGTTGGTGACAAAGTAAGCTTGCCCCGCGGCCGCGCTGCCAGGCACGAGTTTGTCTTCGCAAGTGACGATCGCGTCCACCAAATTGTCGATGTAGGTGAAGTCCCATTTCTTTTCGCGATTACCCACTTGGCGCTTGAGCTGGCCGCGTTTGGCTTTGTCGATGATGGCGGGAATGAGGCGGTTATCACCTATGCCAAAAATCACATGGGGTCGCACAGCACAAACCAAGGTTTTGCCCTGACCCGAGACATTGGCGCTGAATGCGAGTGAGGCTTTCTCGGCTTCGAGCTTGCTGTCGGCATAAGGCGCTTGGCTCACGGTGGTGTAGGGCAGGCTCTCGTCGCCGTGGCGTATGTCTTTGCCCTCATAAACCACCGAGGCGGAAGAGACATAGACCAAGCGCGGAATGTTGTGCGCGGCGCAGGCGGCCAATATGTTTTTCGCGCCATCCAAATTCACCGCCCAAACATCTTCGACGCGACTGTGCTTGGTGTGCACCAAAGACGCGTTGTGGATGACGCTGTCGACGCCCGCGCAGGCGGCAATGACGGCGGCTCGGTCGCGCACATCGAGTTGGATGAATTGCACGCCTTCAAATTCAGGTCCGATTAAAGGGCGGTCTATGAGGTCGGCACAGATGGTCTTGAAGCCGAGCGCATGGAAGCGCTCTACCAAAGCACGCCCGACAAACCCCAGGCCGCCCGTGATTAAAACTGTTCGCATAGTGTGGCTCTCTTAATGGATTAACGGTCTTGGGGTGCTTGCTGTTTTTTCCGAATCACCTCTTCCGTGGTGCCAAACATTTGGTCCCAGAATGGAAAGAGGTTGGCAAAATTAACGCGAAAAAGTTGGTGGTGCTCGTCGTGTTTACGCACCATGAAATTGAACCAACGAAACGCGGGGTGCGGAATGATGAGGCTGGAGTGCACCAACAGATTGCAAATACTATAAATAAAGAAAATCAGGGCCCAAGACAGATGGCTGATGGGGCCGAGTAAGTAGACAGAGAAAAATAAAATAAACACCGCTATCGTCGGCTCTAAGGGGTTGAGATAGGTCGATTCGAGGGCCGTTGGGTTGCGTACCCAATGGTGTACTCCGTGCATATAGCGCATCATTTTTGGGTGGTGTGCCAGACGGTGAAACCAGTAATACAAAAAATCATACAAGAGCAGCAC
>CAZUUN010000143.1:1577-3914 GCA_964622735.1 uncultured Burkholderiaceae bacterium
GAAGACCCACCAAAAAGTGGGCGTTAAAACAGAACTAAGCCACATGCAGTGCTCCTAAAAATCGATCAATAGCGCGTGCGCTCAAACCTTGTCTGACGCCACTCGCCGTAGGTAGCGCAGCTTGTTCCAAAAGCCGCGCGCCATCAGCAGGCGGATGGTCTTGCGCGCTTGGGCGTAGTCGCCCGTTTTGACGGGGTAGAGACGCGGCACAATGCCCAAGCCAAAGAATTTGTCTTGCAGCAACGCTTTCGGGTTGGTGTAAGCGCGCAAGCCATCGCGCCCATTCATGCGGCCAAAACCCGAGTGCTTGACGCCGCCAAAAGGCAGATTTTGGTTCAGATAGCACATGCCAAAGTCATTGATCACGGTGGCACCGGCTTCAATTTGCGCGGCTATGCGTTCGGCGCGCGCCACATCGCGGCTGAACACGGATGACTGCAAACCAAACTCGCAGTCATTGGCCAAGCGCACGACTTCGTCATCGGTCTTGAATGTCATCAGCAGCATGACGGGACCGAACACCTCTTCACGCGCGATGCGCATCTGCGGCGTGATGTTGGTCAGCACCGTTGGCGGGAAGAAATTCCCAGCCCCTTCAGGGCGCTTGCCGCCCAGTAGGGCTTGCGCGCCCTGCGCCAAAGCGTCGTTCACCAATTCCTCAATCAGCTGCACTTGCAGCGGCGAACAAATGGCGCCGACATCGACCGAGCCTGGAGTTTTGGCGTCGCCTTGGCGCAGCTGAACAGCGACTTGCATCAGCTCTTGAACAAAGCGCTCGTAGATGCCTTCTTGCAAAAATATGCGCTCCGAGGCGACGCAGCTTTGCCCCAAATTGACGAAGCAGCCGCCCATAGCCGAATGCACGGCGCGTTGCACATCGGCATCGTCACAAACGATGAGCGGATCTTTGCCACCCAACTCCATCACCGTCGGCGTCAGGGTCTGGGCCGAGCCTTCAACGATGCGGCGGCCATTGCCGACCGAGCCGATGAAGAGAATTTTTTGCACGCCCGAGCGCACCAAAGCCGCGCCTGCGTCGCCATAGCCATTGATGATTTGCACCGTGTCGCGGCTGATGCCGTGCTGATCGAAGACGCCATCGAGCAGGCGCTGAAAATACTGGGTGCTCCAGGCGACCGCCTCAGACGCTTTGAGGATGACGGCATTGCCCGCCATCAGTGGATCGGCGAGCGAGGCGAAGATGTTTTGGAAAGGGTAGTTCCAAGGCACGATGCAGGCCACAACACCCAAGGGGCGGTATTCAATGCGGCCCTTTTTGTAAAACAGCGGCCCGCCTGAATCCACTTTCTCGGCGCGCAGGTGTTTCTCGCCGTTGGCGATCAACCAGCGCAATTTATTGCACACCGTCATGATCTCGCCCAGGGCAGCGTTCTCCCAAGTCTTACCGCCATCTTCGACCACGGCGGCGCAGATAGCGTCCATCTGCTCCAAAATGGTTTGCAGCAAAGTCGAGAACACGGCGCGGCGCTGCGCAAAAGTGGTTTGCGCCCAGGCTTGCTGCGCCACGCGTGCTTTGTCGACGGCGCGGCTAATGTCGGCTACGCCTGCTGCGGCTACTTCGCCCAATTTGGCGCCGCTGGCGGGGTTGAAACAGGGGATGGTTTTCTGCTCGTTCATAGGCTGCTCTTTTGCTGCTGTTGGCTGGAGTTTGGTGGCTGACTTTGCACAATCATCTCGGCGGCGCGCCAGCCTATCATCATGCTGGGCGCATTCAGGGCCGAGACGGGAATCTCGGGCATGACACTGGCATCGGCCACGCGCACATTGCGCAAGCCTTTGACGCGCAGGGTCTGCGGCTCAACCGGCGACAGGGCATCGTCACCCATACGACAACTGCCGCCAAAGTGGTAGGTGGTCATGCTTGCCTTGTGTATCCATTGCCACAATTTATCGGGCGTGATACCGGGTTTGGCCGCCGCCGACAAAGGCCGCGGTGCGAGCTGCGCCAGACTGGGCTGCTGCACCATTTGCAGCGCTTTGCGTATGCCCGCCTCCATGCGTGCTTTGTCTTGCGCGCTGCCGTACCAGCCGGGTTGAATGTCAGCCGCGTCGGTGGCCGCGGCGCTGGCTAGGCGGATGCTGCCGCGCGCGCTGGGCTTGCCCAAAATCACGACGATGCCGAATATATTGGCGACAAATCTTTGCACTGGTGGCAGCGCAAACGCCAGATCAATCAGGCCGCGCAAGCTTTGGCGCAGCCAAGTGATTTGGTGCAGCCCGCCGGGTAGCGCCATGATGGGCAGCATGCGGTGCATGGCCTGCTGAATCGAGCCGCTGGCGGCATAAAAAACCCAGCAGGTATCGGGTGCAAAGTCG
>CAZUUN010000144.1:0-3912 GCA_964622735.1 uncultured Burkholderiaceae bacterium
AGGTGGACTTAATCGCCCGCTATGTGGAGCGCATGCTGGGCGAGCGGCAGTTGCCGCCAGCGGTTTGAAGCCATCAAAATGGCATTTTCAAGATTTAAAACGCCATTTTAAGCCGTCAAAGCTGCCTGATTAGCTATTTATTTGATAGTGATCGCCCTTGTTTAGCCGTAAATTTGCGGCACATACATACTCTTGGGCACGGGCTTGCGCACATAGTCTTTGTGGTGCACGCGTTCGGGCAAAAGCACGGGTTCGTGCGGCACTTCGTAATAGTCAAACTGGCTGAGCAAATGCGAGATGCAATTGAGGCGCGCACTTTTTTTGTCGATCGCGTGCACCAGCCACCACGGCGCTTCTTCGATGTGGGTGCGCTCTAGCATGTCTTCTTTGGCTTTGGTGTAATCCTCCCAGCGGCGACGGCTTTCCAAATCCATGGGGCTGAGCTTCCACTGCTTGAGCGGGTCGTGCATACGGGCGAGAAAACGCGCCTCTTGCTCATCGTCGCTGATAGAGAACCAGTATTTGATGAGCGTGATGCCTGAGCGCACCAGCATGCGCTCGAATTCGGGCACGGTTCTGAAAAACTCTTCGCGTTCGTCTTCGCTGCAAAAGCCCATCACCGTTTCCACGCCCGCGCGGTTGTACCAGCTGCGGTCAAACAGCACCATTTCGCCCGCGGCGGGCAGGTGCGAGACATAGCGCTGAAAATACCATTGGGTTTTTTCGCGGTCGTTGGGCGCGGGCAGGGCGACGACCCGCGCCACCCGCGGGTTCAGGCGCTGGGCAATGCGCTTGATCACGCCGCCTTTGCCGGCGGCATCGCGCCCCTCAAAAATAATGACGACTTTTTTGCGCTCGTGTTGCACCCAGTCTTGCAGCTTGACCAGCTCGCCTTGCAGGCGGAAGAGTTCGCGAAAGTACTTCAGCCGCGCGTGGCGCTGCGCGTCACTGGCGCTGTCGTCAACCAAAGCGTCTAGGCGCGTAAAAATCGCGTCGTCGCGGTCGTCGTCTAGCTCTTGTTCCAGCTCTTCGTCGTAGCTGTCGAGGGTGTCTTTGTCGAGGCGCTCGCGCTGCTCGCTATCGGCGGCGCTGTACATCTGGTCGTAACTGGGGCTGCTCATGGCGCGTAAAACTCTAGGGTGTAGCAATAAACACAGCAATATAAGAAATTACTGTGACCGCAGTGTGACCACTTAAAATCGGCTGCTTAAAAGCTATCGGTCACAATACGCCCATGTTAACGCAACCCTATATAGACCCCGTCTTGCTGCACATTGCTGGCCCCTTTGCCATTCGCTGGTACGGCTTGGCTTATTTGCTGGCTTTTGTCCTGTTTTGGTTGCTGGCGCGCAAGCGCTTGCAGCACCAGCCCTTTGCGCGTCTCAAGCGCAGCGATGGTAGCCCCTTGTGGACCATGCAGGCGGTGGAGGATTTGCTGTTTTGGGGCGTAGTGGGCGTGGTCGTCGGCGGGCGTTTGGGCTTTTGCTTGTTCTACCAACCCATGCACTTTTTAACGCATCCGCTAGAAATACTTTATGTCATGGACGGTGGCATGAGTTTTCATGGCGGTTTGCTCGGCGTGACTCTGGCGCTGTTCTTATGGGCGCGTAAACGCGGCTTTGGCTTTTTGCAGGTGATGGACTTTATTGCGCCTTGCGTGCCCACAGGCTTGGCCAGTGGCCGCATCGGCAACTTCATCAATGGCGAGCTGTGGGGCCGGGCGGCAGACCCGAGCTTGCCTTGGGCCATGGTTTTTCGCGATCCGGCGGCGGGCGGCATAGCGCGTCACCCCTCACAAATTTACCAATTTTTGCTGGAAGGTTTGCTGTTATTTGGCTTGTTGTGGTGGTTTGCCAGCAGCAAAGAGCGCAAACCGGGCGAAGTCGCCTCGCTCTTCGTCTTGGGTTATGGCTTGATGCGTTTTGCCGCCGAACACTTCCGCGAACCTGATGCCAACTGGGGTCTGGTGCTGGGTCTGAGCGCCGGGCAGTGGCTGTGCGTGCCCATGATCATCGTCGGCTTTGCACTCTGGAACCACTTCCGCAAAGCCCCACTAGCTAGGGCTTACACGAACTAGGCAAGGCCCTTGCGGGCCATGCTATGCTTATTGCTTGAATTCACAAGCCTTTTCCCACTTCGGCGTCGCTTCGGGGCGGGGGCAAGCTTCATCAAAAAAACTGGAAAAAATATGCGTTTGATTCTTTTAGGAGCCCCTGGGGCGGGCAAAGGCACACAGGCCACCTTTATTTGCCAAAAATTTGGTATTCCGCAAATTTCAACCGGTGACATGCTGCGCGCTGCAGTCAAAGCGGGCACACCTTTGGGCTTGCAAGCCAAAGCGGTGATGGAAAGCGGCGGCTTGGTCAGCGACGAGCTCATCATCAATATGGTGAAAGAGCGCATTGCGCAGCCCGATTGCGCGCAAGGCTTTTTGTTCGATGGTTTCCCGCGCACGATTCCGCAAGCCGATGCAATGAAAGCCGCTGGCGTGGCGCTGGACTATGTGCTGGAAATCTCTGTTCCGTTTGAAGCCATCATCGAGCGCATGAGCGGTCGCCGCAGCCACCCAGCCTCAGGCCGCACCTACCATGTCAAATTCAACCCGCCTAAAGTGGCTGGCAAAGATGATGTGACGGGCGAAGACCTGGTGCAGCGCCCAGACGACGCCGAAGCCATTGTGAACAAACGCCTGCAAGAGTACAGCCAGCTCACGCGTCCTTTGATCGCTTATTACAGCGACTGGGCAAAAGAAGACCCAGCGGCAGCGCCCCAATACCGCGCCATCAGCGGCATGGGCACGGTGGACGAGATCACCGCGCGCGTGTTTGCCGCACTGGTCTAAAACACTTTATGCAGCCGCTGGGCCGCCGAGATTTTTACAAACTTTTGCTGCTCGGCTTGGCGGGCCCTGGTTTGGGCTTGCTGGCCGCTTGTGGGCCCAAAGAATATTTCCTCAGCCAAGCGCAGCTTTTAGAGCGCTTAGAAAAGCACTTTCCGCTAGAGAAAAACATTTTTGGTTTGACGCAACTGCGTCTGCACAATCCTACATTGCAGCTTAACCCGCAGGCGCAGCGCCTGGGGGGCGACTTGGTTTTAAGCTTGCAGCCTATGGCTTGGGCGGGCACGACCCGCAGCCTGGATGCGCATTTGGGTTTGAGCTGCGCGCTGCGCTTTGATGCCAGCCGCATGGCGCTGGTTTTAGCTGGTGTGGCGATGGAACGCCTTGATTTTGCGCCCGACAGTAAAAACGCCAATGTCGATGACGCTATGGCCAATGAGAGTGCGGCGGCGTGGGCTAAATACGCGCCCGTGCTGCGCAATTTTGTGGCGCAATGGCTGCCTGCAAGCCTTGAGAATTACCCCATTTACACCTTGCCCGAGAATGCACAGAAATGGTTGGGGCAAGATGGCGCGCTAGAGATTAAAATTTTGAATAACGGCGTTTTGTTTAAGCGCCTGTAACTTTCACTCTTGCCGAGAAAGACCATCCATATGCCAACCGCCACTCCATTTTCGCCCGTGACCATTGGGCCGCTGACGCTGAAAAACCGTTTTATCAAATCGGCGGCAAATGAGAATATGTCGCGCGATGGTTTGCCGACCGCTGCGCTGGTCAAGCACCACACCGAGTTGGCTGCGGGCGGCGTCGGTATGACGACGGTGGCCTATATTGCGGTTTCGTCTTTGGGGCGCACTTTGCCCGACCAACTGTGGGCGCGGCCAGCGGCATTGCCGTATTTACGCAAACTGGTCGACAGTGTGCACGCCGCTGGCGGCAAAATCAGCGCGCAAATCACGCATGGCGGCTCTTTTGTCACCAGCATCAAGGTCAAGGGCCGCACTTTCTCATCAAGCGCGGGCATCAGCAAAGCGGGCTTGTTGGCGGGCAATGTCTTGACCCGCGCGATGACC
>CAZUUN010000145.1:0-3801 GCA_964622735.1 uncultured Burkholderiaceae bacterium
GCCCGATTTTGGCCATCATGCCCGCTTTGGCGGCTTGGGTGGTGATTCCTTTTGGGCCTGAGCAAGCGCTGGCCAATGTCAACGCTGGCTTGTTGCTCTTGATGGCCTTGACCTCGATTGAGGTCTACGGTGTGGTGGTTGCGGGTTGGGCTTCAAACTCAAAGTATGCATTCTTGGGTGCGTTGCGTGCATCGGCGCAAATGATCAGCTACGAGATCGCCATGGGCTTTTGCTTGGTGATTGTTTTGATGGTGAGCGGCAGCTTGAACTTGACCGACATCGTCATGGGCCAAAACAAAGGCCGTATGGCCGAGCAGGGCATGAATTTCTTGTCATGGAACTGGCTGCCACTGTTGCCGGTGTTCTTTGTCTACTTCATCTCGGGTTTGGCGGAAACCAATCGCCACCCCTTTGATGTGGTCGAAGGCGAGTCGGAAATTGTGGCTGGTCACATGGTCGAGTACTCGGGCATGGGCTTTGCGGTCTTCTTCTTGGCCGAGTACGCCAATATGTGGCTGGTCTCGATTTTGGCCGTGCTGATGTTCTTGGGTGGTTGGTTGCCGCCGTTTGAAGCCTTGTCCTTCATCCCGGGCTGGATCTGGTTGGCGCTCAAAACCTTTGCCATGGTGACCATGTTCTTGTGGGTGCGGGCCTCATTCCCACGCTACCGCTACGACCAAATCATGCGTTTGGGGTGGAAAATCTTCATCCCAGTCACCTTGGTCTGCTTGATTTTGGTTGGCGGTTTGATGCAAACCTCTTGGAATATTTGGAAGTAAGAGGCCTGCCATGACACCTACTTTGAATAAACGCTTCTCTTTCAAAGACTTCTTCGGCAGCTTCTTGCTGTGGGAGTTGTGGAAGGGCTTCAAAATCACGGGCAAACATGTCTTTCGGCGCAAACTGACGGTTCAGTTCCCTGAAGAAAAAACACCCGTGTCGCCACGCTTTCGCGGCTTGCACGCACTCATGCGCTATGACAATGGCGAAGAGCGCTGCATTGCCTGCAAATTGTGCGAGGCCGTTTGCCCGGCCATGGCCATCACCATCGAATCTGAACAACGCGAAGACGGCTCGCGCCGCACCACGCGCTACGACATCGATTTGACCAAATGCATTTTTTGCGGCTTTTGTGAAGAAAGTTGCCCGGTGGACTCCATCGTCGAAACACATGTTTTGGAATACCACGGTGAGAAACGCGGTGACTTGTACTACACCAAAGACATGCTTCTGGCCGTGGGCGACCGTTACGCCACTGAAATTCATGCTGCCAAAGCGGCCGACGCTAAATACCGCTAGGGCAGGGCATACACCATGATTGTAGAAACCATTCTTTTTTATACTTTCGCCGCCATTTTGCTGTTCGCAGCCATGCGTGTGATCACCGCGCGCAACACTGTGCATGCAGTGCTGTATTTAGTGCTTGGCTTTGCCCAGGCGTCTTGCTTGTGGATGCTGCTGCGCGCCGAGTTTCTCTCTATCACTTTGATACTGGTCTATGTCGGTGCGGTCATGGTCTTGTTCCTCTTCGTGGTGATGATGTTGGACATCAAGCTCGAAGCGCACACCAAAGGCTTTTGGCCGCGCTTTGGCTTGGCGACAGGCTTTGGTTTCTTGATCGCGCTAGAGATGATCGTCGTCTTCATGACGGTTAAAGCCCCTGCGCCTTTGCCGCTCGATGTACAGGCGCTGGGCGCTGCTGCCACGCAAGTGCCCAATACGGCGGCGCTGGGCCAGTTGCTCTACAGCACCTATGTCTTGCCCGTGCAGATCGCTGCGACCATTTTGTTGGTGGCCATCATCGCGGCCATCACCCTGACGCTGCGCACCCGCAAAGACAGTATTTATGTCGATCCTGCGCAGCAAGTGCGGGTCAAGGCCAGCGAGCGTTTGCAGGTGCTCAAAATGAGCGCCGTACACATGGCGCCACCAGCTGCCCCGCCACTAGAGCCGGCCGCTGACGCAACAGGAGTTCAATCATGATGGCTCTCGCGCCTATTGGCTTGCCGCACTATTTGTCTTTGTCGGCCTTGCTGTTTGCACTGGCGGTGACGGGCATCTTTCTCAACCGCAAAAACATCATCGTTTTGTTGATGGCGATTGAGTTGATGCTGCTCGCGGTCAATATGAACTTTGTGGCCTTCTCGCATTATTTGAACGATTTGCATGGCCAGATTTTTGTCTTCTTCATCATGACCGTGGCCGCAGCCGAAGCCGCCATCGGCTTGGCGATTCTGGTCTTGTTGTTCCGCAACAAGTCTTCGATCAGCCCTGAAGACATGCACAGCTTGAAAGGTTGATAGAACATGATGTCGCTTTCGGTCTTACTGCTTATCGTGTTGGCGCCTCTGTGTGCCGCCATCGTGGTGGGTATTTTTGGCACCAAGATGGGTGGCAATTTGCTGGGCCGCACGGCCAGCCATAGCCTCACCATCGGCGGTGTGGCACTTTCCTTTGGGCTGTCGTGCTACACCTTGCAGCAAGCTTTGGCGGGTGCTAGTTACAACGGCACGGTGTACGAATGGGCGAACATCGGCGGCCTGATGATGGAAGTCGGCTTTATGGTCGACAACCTGACGGCCATGATGATGTGCGTCGTCACTTTTGTCTCGCTCATGGTGCACATCTACACCATTGCTTATATGCAAGAGGACGAGGGTTACAACCGCTTCTTCAGCTACATCAGCTTGTTTACTTTTGCCATGCTGATGCTGGTGATGAGCAACAACCTTTTGCAGCTCTTCTTTGGTTGGGAGGCGGTCGGCTTGGTGTCCTATTTGCTGATCGGTTTTTGGTACAACAAACCGACGGCGGTCTTTGCCAATATGAAAGCTTTTTTGGTCAACCGCGTGGGTGACTTTGGCTTTATTTTGGGTATTGGTTTGATCGCCTCTACCGTTGGTTCACTGAACTACAACGACATTTTTGCTTTCGCCCAAGAGGGCGGCTTCAACGGCTTGACCTTGGGCAGCAGTTTTGCGGGCGCTGAGTGGGCTTTGATCACCGTGATCTGCATTTGCTTATTTATAGGCGCCATGGGCAAGTCAGCGCAGTTCCCGCTGCATGTTTGGTTGCCCGATTCGATGGAAGGCCCCACACCCATCTCTGCCTTGATCCACGCGGCGACGATGGTGACGGCGGGCATCTTCATGGTGGCGCGCATGTCGCACCTCTACGAGCTGTCTGATGTGGCGCTCAACTTCATCATGGTCATCGGTTCGATCACGGCGCTGTTTATGGGCGTGCTTGGCATTATTCAAAACGACATCAAGCGCGTGGTGGCTTACTCCACTTTGTCGCAGCTAGGCTATATGACTGTGGCGCTGGGCGCCTCGGCTTACTCTATCGCGGTCTTCCATTTGATGACGCACGCTTTCTTCAAGGCTTTGCTGTTCTTGGCAGCTGGTTCCGTCATCATCGGCATGCACCACAACCAAGACATCCGTTATATGGGCGGCTTGCGCAAATACATGAAGATCACTTGGCTGACCTCTTTGGTTGGTTCTCTGGCTTTGATAGGCACGCCGTTTTTTTCAGGTTTTTACTCTAAAGAAGACATCATTGTTGCCGTTCACGCGAGCACCTTGCCAGCACAGGGCTTTGCTAATTTCGCGGTTTTGGCGGGCGTCTTTGTCACGTCTTTTTACTCTTTCCGTATGTACTTCTTGGTCTTCCACGGCAAAGAGCGTTACGCTGAAAACCCTGATGCGCATAACGACGCCCACCATGCACACGGTCATGACGAAAAACCACACGAGTCGCCTTGGGTGGTGACTCTGCCTTTGGTCTTGTTGGCGATCC
>CAZUUN010000146.1:0-3798 GCA_964622735.1 uncultured Burkholderiaceae bacterium
GGTGCAGCGATGCGGCGACGCCCGCGCCCTCTACTTGCTGGGCAATCTCTTGGCCCGCGGCTTGATTGCTGTTGTAGGTCAGTGCCACCGCGCTGCCATCGCGTGCGAACTGCAGGGCGCACGCAGCGCCCAAGCCGCCCGAGCCGCCAATTACCAGGGCGGCCCCTTGAGGGAATAGCATAGTTGTCATTTTCAATATTTCCTTATCCAGTTGTTTGACTTTAAATTTACTTGCCCAGCAGTGCGACTTTGAGTAAAGCTGCAAAATTTTTACCTTTATGCAGCAAGCTGGGGGCCGGACGCAAGCGCACATGGCCGGGCAGCAGCTCGCCTTTGGCTTGGCGATGAATTTTTTCTTTTACCTCGGCTTGCAGTTTGCCCATGCCCGCGAGTTCAAAAAACACTTCTTTGGCATTGCCAAAGTCAAAAAAATCGTGCTGCCATACCCACTGGTAATTGCCCGCGTATTGGAACCAAGAGCCGCCCAAACCCTCAATGACGATTTGCTCGCCATTGGCCCGCTTGTGGGGTGAGACTTGGCGCCAAAAGCCGATGACGGTGCCGCGTTGCTCATCAATGATGAGATCGTGGTAGGGGTAGCTCCACTGCTCAAAACCAGCCATTTGGTAGCCAACGGCCACATCTAGAATTTCTTGCTTGTTCTTGGCGGCGAAGTTCTCATGCGGGCCCACATTCCAATGGTATTGCGCTTGCTCATGGTAAAAGGGCGCTAGGGTGCGCGTCCAGTCCCCGCCTTGGGTTTCGGCGTCGGCACAAGCTTGCAACCAACGGCGTAGCATTTCCTCTATTTCTGCGCGCGGATAGGGCTTGCAATGGTCGCTTGGCACAATAGAGGGGGCAGTGATTTTGCCCAGCTCGGGGGTGTGAAAAGGGTTCATAAGGCGCGCTCCTTGGTAGCATGGTGGATAAGTAAGCCTGCATCGCGTGCAGACAAATGGCCGGCTTGCACCAGCCAAGCGATCGTGTCGGCCAGCGTTTGCTGGGCCGGACGAAAGGACAGCCCCGTGTACGCTTGCACCCGGGCGGAATCTGCGGGGCTCCAACGGGTCATGAAGTCAACCGCTTCGCCCGTTAACTGGGTCGAAAAAGGATGTACTTTTTGCAGTCCATCCATACCCCAAGCCAAGACACGAAAGACAGGAGCTGGAATCGGCCAAGCCGGTGGCCTTCGGCCTGTGAGCTGCTGCAAGTTGCTTGCCAATGCGCGCCAGGGCAGATAGTGCCCGCCCAGAATGAAACGATGTCCAGTCGCGTCACCGTGGGGTGTTTTTTCGAGCAAGGCGCAATGCACTTGGGCGATATCGCGCACATCGACAAACTGAAATCCGCTACGTGTTAAGGGCAAGGCTTTACCCACAAAAGTGGCTAGTGCGCCATTCGACTCGCATAGTTTGGGGTCATCTGGCCCCAAGACAGCGGCCGGGTAAGTGATCTGCACCGCACCGCCTTGTGCTTGCAAGGCGCGCGCTAAACGCTCGGCATCGGTTTTGGATTTGGCGTAGGGATTCTGGGTCAGCGCTAGCGGCGCATCTTCTGCAATGTTTGGTAAATCGGGGTTAAACAGAACAGAAAGACTAGAAACATAGACCACATTACCAATACCCGCTTCGCAGGCAGCGGCCACCACATTTTGCACACCCGCTAGATTGGTGTGGTAAGTGGCTTGGGCTTGCCGCGCATCAAGGTTCACGGCGGCTGCGGCATGCAGCACCGCATCGCATTCTTGCATGGCTAGGCGCATGGCGCGAGCGTCTTGCATATCGCCTTGCACCACATCGTTGGCTTGTAAACCTAGTCGTGCAAAGTGACGGCGCAAGGCCTCGGGCTGACGCGCCAGAAAACGCACTTCATGGCCCGCTTGCAGTAAAGCGGCAGCGCTGTGCGAGCCGACAAAACCACTCGCGCCAGTGACAAAAATTTTCATTACTGGCTTTCTGAGTCAATCTGCTGCGTCACTTTTTCTTCTAGTGCGAGCGCGCCGTTGGGGCAGTAGTGCAGCGCGCGGCGTACTTTTTCTTCGTCGGCTGCGGCTACTTCGTACTGCTTGATGTGCAGCTGACTGTGCTCATCCACAAAGAAGTATTCGGGCGCCTCGGCCATACACATGGCGTGGCCTTGGCACAGGCCCGCATCATGGACGATAGTGAGGATTTTTTGAGTGTTCTTGCCATTTTTGTCGGCAGCAGCAGGCTGCGTTTGCGGCGAGGGCGCATGGGTCACGGGACACAGGTGCGCGGCTGATGCGCTGGCGGGAGTGGCCGGCATGCTGGCGGAGGGGTTTTGGCGCAGGCGATAGCGCACGCGGCAGGGGGCTGTGGGTTGCACAATCATTTGCGTGTAATCGTCGCGATAACTCTCTGGGGAGTCGAGCAATTCAAACTCGTATTTGCGCAGCAGCACGGCAAATATGGCTTTGATTTGGAAAATCGCAAAGCTATTGCCTGAGCATTTGTGTTTGCCGCCACCAAAGGGCTGCCAAGCCATGAGGTTACGGTCTTCTGCACGCCCTGGCGCATAGCGCTGGGCATCAAAGACGAGTGGGTTTTTGAATAACTTGCCCATTCGGTGCGTAACTGGCGGTGAAGCCCAAATCATGTCACCGGCCTTGAATACACAATCGCGAAAAGGCATGTCTACCAACACCTTGCGCATGAGCAAAATCAGCGGCGGGTGCAAGCGCAAGACCTCTTTGAGGACATTCTCCAGCGTGGGCATGTCGCGCAGGGTTTGCGGTGTGATCTCGCCATCGCTGCCGATGCAGGCATCGATTTCTGCGCGGGCTTGCGCCAGCAGATGCGGGTGGCGCAGCAATTCAATCAGTACCCAAGCGGCCGTGCCCGAGCTGGTGTGGTGGCCAGCAAAAATGGCAGCGATGAGCAGGCCAGCGATTTCATTTTCATCCAGCCGCTGGCCATTGGCGTAGCTTGTGTCGATGAGCGATTGCAACATGTCGCTGGGCTTGTCGGCTTGCGCTTGGCGTTTGTGCACAATCGCGCCCACGAGTTGCTGCAGACGAACGCGCGCTTTGTCGCGGCGTTTGAAAGCGGGCAGCGGCAAGTTGGGGAAGTGATAGGCAATCGGATGAATACCGCGTTCCAAGTCGTGGTAAATCTGGGCGAATTCTTCTGTTAACTCGTAACGAAATTCGCGGCCCAGCAGGCAGTGACTGGCAGTGTTGATGGTGAGCTGCTTCATCCATGCGACCAGTTCGAGTTCGCCGCTAGCGCTGGCGGCGCATTGCGCATCCCAGTCGTCGGTTAGGTCTTGCACCTCTTGAACGATTTTCGCGGCATGACCGCGCATTGCCTCGGCACGCAACACGGGCATCAGCATGCGCAGTTGCTCATTTTTCTTTTCTGCGGGCGCATCAAAAACCAAACCGGGGCCAAAAATTGGTGTCATCAGCTGGTACGCAGCCGACTGGTCCACCTTCTCATCAGGGCTGCGAAAAAATACCGCACTGGCCTCGTCTCCTGTGAGCAGGTGTACGCGCTGACCCAGCAAGGTAAAGCTGGCCACTTCGCCGCAAGCATCGTGCGCTTTCTGCATAAAAGCATAGGGATTGCGCGCAAACTCGAGAATAGGGCCCAGCCAAGGCAAGCCTTTTTTTAGCGTGTTTGAGGTCGCGGCATGGGGTTTATTCGGCATCGAATTTGCTCCTTGTTTTGTAGCTTCTCAGGCAGATTTTGTCGGCTTTTATGAAAATTATTTATATTTTTCCAGCCGCGCGAACCCCTTGAGCCGTGCGCCGAATGCTCTCTTGCAAATTGACCTTGG
>CAZUUN010000147.1:0-3789 GCA_964622735.1 uncultured Burkholderiaceae bacterium
TTAGTACCAGCCATGCTCGGCTTAGGCTTGACCGAAGGCGCTTTGGGTGGTCGCAGCTTGCGCCTGCCGCTCAAACCTGCTTTGGCGATCTTGATGACAAGTACCCTGCTGATGGCTTGGTCAGCGGTTGAATATTTGCGCGCCGAAGAGGATTACCGCGTCGTGCGTTTTGAAGTGTTAGAAGTCGGCCAAACACCCGCAGCCTATCAGCCGCCAAAAATGCTGCTCCTCACCCAAGTCGGCGCTTTACTCAACAGCCTGCGCCTGCCCTTAGCACCTCATATGTCAGCGGCCGACTTGACATTGCTGCACACGGTGACCATGCACTACCCACTGCCCGGGGTGGCCTACCGTTACGCCTTGGCGCTTGCACTGAATGGGCAGCGCACCGAGGCATTGCGCCAATTAGCCGTGCTGCGCGCACAACACGGCGAAGAAGTTTATCGGCCCCTTTGCCAAAATGTCGCTGCCCAACTGCAAGAGTACAAGCTTGAGCAATTGGATGATTGCAGCAGCGATATGATGACGCCATTGTTACCGAACCCCTAATCTTTTAGCTTGACTGACCGCCATGAACACGATGCATTGGAAACCCCGCCTGCGCGCCGCAGGCATTCATTTATTGATTAGCTTGGCCATCGCCGCACTAGCGGCCGCCTTGGTCTTTGGTCTGTGGTATCCCTACCCTTACCGCGAGTTATCGGGTGGACGAGAGCTATTTTTCATGGTGGTGGGCATTGATGTCATCATGGGCCCTTTGATCACGCTGTTGATTTTTAGCACCAAAAAAACGCGCCGCCATTTAGCCGCTGATTTGAGTGTGGTGGCCTTACTGCAATTAGCGGCGCTGTGCTACGGGCTGTGGACGGTGTTTGAGGCGCGTCCCGTGCATTTGGTGTTTGAATACAAAAATATGGTGGTGGTGCATGCAGCCGATATAGACCCCGCCAGCCTGAACCAAGCAGCTGCCGATTTGCAAAAGCTGCCATTGACTGGCCCCACGCTGTTGTCGCTGCGCTCTTTTAAGAGTGCCGACGAGGAATACAACTCTGTATCAATGGCATTGGCAGGCCGCGCGCAAGCGGCGCAGCCCGCGCTGTGGCAGCCTTATGATGCCGCGCGGGCAAACATTTTGCAGGCCGCGCAAACGCTAGCGCAATTGCAAGCACGCTTCCCCGAGCAAGCCAGTAGCATTGCACAAGCCGCCAGCGCCACGGGCCTGCCGCCTACGCAGTTGCGCACTTTGCCTTTGCTTTCACGCAAGCGAGCCTCGACCGTGTTGATCGACGCGCAGACCGCGCAGCCCGTGGGCTATCTGGCGCTGGATTCGTTTTAAGTTTTAACTGGCGTTAAGCAACAGGCAGCAAAGCCAGCGCTTCGTGCGCGGCAACACTGCCTTCGTCGGTGGGCACGACCCAAATCTCGACCGCGCTGCTGGCATGCGATATTTTTTGTGCGCCCGCGCCGCCCACGGCTTGCAGGTTCAGGACGGGATCAATTTGCAGCCCTAAAAATGTCAAACGCTGGCAAACCGCCAGACGGGTTTGCACATCGTTCTCGCCTATGCCGCCGCTAAAGGCGAGAACATCTAGCCCACCAACGGTGGCGACGAGTTTGCCGATTTCTTGCACGATGCGGTGCTCGAACAAGGCAATGGCATTCTGTGCAGCCGCGGCTGCATCGTTACTGCTGGCTTGGCTGGCTTTGCGCAAGGTGCGCATATCGCCGCTTAGACCCGAGACACCGAGCAGACCACTTTCTTTGTACAGCAGTTGCTCCAGCTGCTTGCCCTCCCAGCCTTGGCCCAGCAAATACAAAATAACGCCTGGGTCTAAGCTGCCGCAGCGGCTGCTCATCATCAAGCCGTCGAGTGCCGAGAAGCTCATGCTGGTGTCTTGGCTTTTACCACCCGTCATCACGCACAAGCTCGCGCCGCTGCCCAAATGCGCCATCAGCACTTTGCCAGTGGCGCGCGGGCTGGCTTGCAAGAGCGCGGCACTGATGTATTGGTAAGACAGGCCATGAAAGCCATAGCGCCTGATGCCAGCCGCACTCAAACTTGCAGGCAGCGCCAGCTGGCGATGCAAGGCGGGCATGCTGGCATGAAAAGCGGTGTCAAAGCAGCCGATTTGCGGCACACCCGCAAACTGCTGCATAAAGCTGCGCACACCCGCAATATTGTGTGGCTGGTGCAGGGGCGCCAGCACATTCAGCGCCTCCAACTCGTGCAATATCGCCTCGCTTAAAACCACGCTGTGCGTATAAGCGCTACCGCCATGCACGATGCGGTGCGCAATTGCGTCGAGATGGTCGACGCCTTGGGTTTGCAAGAGTTGCTGCAAAGCTGCGAGTGCGACCGCGTGCGTATCTGTGCCAGCCCCTAAACCCAAAGCCTGCTCGGTTTTTTGCCCTTGTCTGTCCTGCCACTTCATGTGTCCTTGACCTTGTGGCTCTAGGCCCTCGATCAAGCCGCTCAAAGTGCTTTGTAAATCTGCGCTTGCGCTGTTGCGTTCGTAAAGCGCAAATTTAATGCTGGACGAGCCGGTGTTGATGGCTAAGATTTGCATAAAGTGGTTAATTTAAGGGTCAAATCGGCACTTTAGGCCGTCAAACCTGCCTGAGCAGCTATTGTTTTAGATAATGGGTTTCTTCAGGCTGTCTTGGTATTGCGCCACTAAGACACAAAGCAGCGCTGAAGTTGTGCGTGCCAACTCGTTGTCGGCGCGGCTGGTCAGCGCCACCGGCACGCGTGCGCCCAACATAATGCCCGCGCCATCGGCGCCGCCCAAATATTCCAACTGTTTGGCCAGCATATTGCCGCTCTCTAAATCGGGCGCGAGTACGATGTCGGCATCGCCCGCCACGGGCGAGTGTATGCCTTTGATGCGCACCGCCTCGGGCGAGATGGCGTTGTCAAAGGCCAGCGGACCGTCGAGCAAGCCGCCTTTGATTTGCCCACGGTCAGCCATTTTGCACAGTGCCGCCGCATCTATCGTCGCGGGCATTTTGGAATGCACCGTTTCAACCGCCGCCAAAATGGCTACCTTAGGGCAAGCCGTGCCCATGATGTGGGCAAAGTCGATAGCGTTTTGCACAATGTCGGCTTTTTCTTCTAGCGTGGGCGCGATGTTAATTGCCGCATCGGTGATGAGCAGCGCCTTGTGATACAGCGGCACCTCAAAACGAAACACATGCGACATGCGCCGACCGGTGCGCAAAGCGGGGCAGCCAACAATGGCGGCGAGCAGCTCATCGGTGTGCAAGCTGCCCTTCATGATCATTTGCACATGGCCGCTGGCGGCCAGCTCAGCGCCTTTGGCCGCCGCCGCATGGCTGTGCGCCACATCTACGATTTCAGCGCCGCTGATATCGATACCGGCATCTTGCGCCACCTGGCGCACGCGCGCTTCGTTGCCGACCAAGACGGGCACGATCAGCCCCAGCTTGGCCGACTGCATGGCGCCGCCTAGCGATTCTTTGTCACACGGATGCACCACGGCGCAGCGCACCGGCGGCATGCTTTTGGCGCGCGCCATCAGCGCATTCATACGGGCATGGGATTCGGCGTTGGTTTTCATACAGAGTATTCTTAAAAGATGGCTGCGGTTGCAATTTTGGCGGCAGGAAAGCGGCGGTCTAGCCTGGCGCAACAAAGCGGCGGTTTTAAGCGCCTAGGGTAAACTCAAGGGCAGATTCTCCTCGTTTTTTAAGCCACGCACACAGCCCATGTTAGCCCAACACGAATTCGCCCAGCACCAGCTTGCGGGCTACACGCGCATTCCGCTCATG
>CAZUUN010000148.1:0-3752 GCA_964622735.1 uncultured Burkholderiaceae bacterium
CTGCTGGATGAGTTTGAGCGCGCCGCCTGTGCCCGCCGCGAGGTGCAGCAATGCTATCGCACCAGCGCGGGGCAAGATTTTGTGTTGATTGTGCAGGTGGCGGATATGCCCGCCTACCAAGCGTTTGCCAGCAGTCTGCTGGCGCAAGACCGGCGCGTGCGCAATGTGAAGACCTACTTCGCCAGCAAACGCGCCAAGTTCAGCACAGTACTTGATTTAGGCATTAAATTGTCAGATTAAGCCGTCAAACCTGCCTGAGCAGCTATTGTAATAATAGTGCTTTAGCAGGTTTTTTTATTGTCTGGCGGTCTGTGATTGACTGCTGTTTAAAGCAAGATTTTATTTAGCTACTAAAGGCGCGCCCGCAAAGTCTATGCCGCCCCAGCCCGCACGCATGAAGTTGCGAATATTGGCGTGGTCGCTCTCCGTGGGCGTGGCCAAAACAGCCGCATAGTGCTCGGCAAACAGTTGCAGGGTTTGCGCGGCGCTCAAACCTTCAAGCTGCGCGAAGGCAAACACTTTGCAGCTGCCATTGTTTTGCCCCGCTTCGTTTTGCGTCTCACCATTGCCAAAAGCCGTGGGTGTGAAGGCGTAGCGCGCATCAATGTGCGCGAGCACATCGGCAAATGCGGCGCTGCCGTTTTGCAAAGCTTGCAAGAGCGTGGCGGTATCTGGGTGCATGGTTTTATACCTCTAATTGCAGCAAATCGGTGTGTTGCAGTGCCATGGGCTGGCCGCGCATGTGTGCCACGGCGCGCAAGCCAAAAGTCATGGCCGGGCCTAGGGTGGAGCCCGCACCCGGGTAAGACGGCCCCATGACGGAGGCCGAGTTATTGCCGATGCAATACAGGCCGTCGATGGCGCTGCCGTCGGCTTTGAGCACTTGCGCATGTATATCGGTGACCAAACCGCCCTTGGTACCTATGTCGCCAGGGTAGAAGCGAATGGCGTAATAGGGCGCGGTGGTCAGCGGCGCCAAGTTCGAGTTGGGCTTGACGGCAGGGTCGGAATAATAATTGTCGAAGGCATTGTTGCCACGGCCAAAATCTTCGTCCACACCGGCGCGGGCGTAGCCATTGAAACGCGCGACCGTTTGCGTCAGCGCATTGGCGCTGAGGCCAATTTTGGCGGCCAGCAGCGGCAAAGTCGGCGCTTTGACGAAGAAGTCGTCTTTGAGCTTTTTCGCCACAAAAGCATCGGGTACCGACTCGCCCGGCAAGAGCGGGCCGATGGGGTAGCGCTTGCGGAAGGTGGCATCAAAAATAAACCAGGCCGGATCGATTTTGCCACCCGCTTGGTGGCTGGCGAACATGGCTTGTTGGAACTCGGGGTAAGGGCAAGACTCGTTCACAAAACGCTGGCCCTTGCCATTGACGACTAAGCTGTGCGGAAAGTTGCGCTCCATGAACACGACGCGGTTTTCGTCTTCGCCTGGCACGCTGATGCTGGGCGCGCCCCAAGTGTTGCCCATGAGCGCAGTTTGTGCGCCCAAAGCTTGCGCTGCCAGCAGCGCATCGCCCGTGTTATTGCCCTTGGGCGTGTGCGACCAGCGGGTGTTGGTGGGCTGCGGCAAATACTGCTCGCGCAGGGCTTGGTTTTGCTCAAAGCCGCCCGCCGCCAACATAACAAACTGCGAGCGGGCGCTTTGCGCACTGCCGCTTAAGCTGTAGTTCACGCCCACGACACGCCCCTCTTCCACCAGCAAAGAAGTCAGGGGCGCGCCCAATTGCAGGGTGATGTTTTTGCGCGCGCGCGCCGCCGCCAACAAACCCGCAACCAATGCTTGGCCGCCGCACAAGCGTTTGTCGCGCTTGGTTCGCAGGCGCCAGGGCAGATTGAGGTAGTAACGCGCCATGATTTTCAGCATCATCGCCATGCCGCCGCGCTCGCGCCGCACGACTTTGCCGGCCTCGGCCGCGCTGACGCAGATGTGGCCCAAAACCAGCGCGGTTTTATTGCCATCGCGCAGCACGCGCAAGCCATCTAGCCCCAGCTTGGCGGCATCAAAGGGCAGCGGATCCATGGAGCGCCCACCTTTGATCGAGCCTTCGATGTCTTGGTAGTAGTCGGGGTAGCGCGCCAGACTGGCGTAACCCACGCCCATTTTGGCCAAGCATTGCACCATGGTGTTGGCCGTCTCGACATAGGCCAGCACACGCTCGTCGCTGCCCATGCCGCGCACGCAGCGTTTGACATAGGCGTAGGCAGTCGCCAACTCGTCCTTGATGCCCACACGCGCCATATCGTCATTGCAAGGCACCCACAGCACACCACCCGAGTAAGCCGAGGTGCCGCCAAAAAACTGAGGGTCTTTTTCTAACAGTAGCACCTTCAGGCCGGCATCGGCCGCGTTCACTGCCGTGAACAAACCGCCAGCGCCGCTGCCCACCACGATCAGGTCGTAATCTTGGCTCATCGCAATACTCTCCATGGATTTTTCTTGTGCACACGCACAAGCGAAAGGCATAAAAAACGCCTGCACAAAGGCAGGCGTTAGCCGTTGGGCGCCTGCTTTGAGAAGCAGTGCCAGAGGCTTAGACGAAAGGATCGGGGTTGGGCAAGCCCAAAGCCACTGCACCTTGAATGCGCGCGTAATGGTCGGCGTTGTTGGCGATGTGGCCACGACCCAGCGTCACATCACGGTAGTAACGCTCGATTGGGTTGGTGCGCCACAGGCCGCTGGCACCGCAAGCGCGCAGCAATTCGTCGATGTGGTGCAAACAAACTTTGGGCACAACAGACGATTGTGAACGCTGCATCAGGCGGTCTTCCAAAGGCATGACTTCGCCGCGTTTGGCCGTCTCGACCACCGCGCCGTAGTTGCGCATCATCACCAGCTTGAGTGAATCAACCGCCATCATGGCGTGGGTGATGGCGTATTGGCTGTTCGGGTCTTCGTTGGATTTGTTGCCGTGTTTGCCCACATGCACTTTGGCGCGGGCAACAAAGGCTTCGATCGAGCCTTCGAGGGCGCCGATACAGGCGTTAGAGACCGCGCGCTGGAACACTTGCGCAAAAGGAATGCGGTAAATGTGGTTGGCATCAGGCGTCAAACCTGGACGGCCGCGTGCGCTCACATCATTGGTGATTTGCGTGCGGTGTTTAGGCACAAAAGCGTCTTTCACCACGACATCGTTAGAGCCCGTGGCTCGCAGACCAATCACATCCCAGTTTTCTTCGATGCTGTAGTCAGTGCGGGGTATCAAGAGTGTGACATGCTCAAAGCCGCCCGTTTCGTTCGGCATGACTGAGCCCAAGAGCGCCCATTTGCAATGGTCGCCGCCGCTGTTAAAGCCCCAACGGCCCGACACTTTGTAACCGCCTTCAACAGGGGTGACTTGCGCCGTTGGCATATAGCTCGATGAGATCAAGGTTGAGTTGTCTTCGCCCCAAACTTCTTGTTGGGCTTGCTCAGGGTAAAAGGCCAGTTGCCATGGATGCACTGCAACCACGCCGTAGATCCAAGCGGTAGACATGCAGCCACGCGCCAGCGCCATTTGCACCTGGGCAAAAACGCGCGGGTCCATTTCGTAGCCGCCCCATTTTTTCTGTTGCAGGACGCGGAACAGGCCAGCTTCTTTCATCTCGGCCACAGTTTCTTTGGGCACTTGGCCTGCATCGTCAGCGGCTACCGCGCGTTCACGCAGTTTCGGGATCATGGCTTCTGCGCGTGCGATAACTGCTTGTGCCTCGGGAGTCAACCAATCTTGATTTGTCGTCATATGTCTACCTTTTTCTGACAAAAAGTTGTC
>CAZUUN010000149.1:0-3752 GCA_964622735.1 uncultured Burkholderiaceae bacterium
GTGCGCAGCATGTGGATAGGTACTTTTCACGGGCTGTGCAATCGTTTGCTGCGCGCGCACTGGCAGCTGGCGGGCTTGCCGCAAGCGTTTCAGATTTTGGATACGCAAGACCAGCTCGCCGCCATCAAGCGTTTGATGAAGCAGCACAAAATTGACGACGAGCGCTTTCCGGCCAAGCAGTTGATGTGGTTCATCAATGGCGCGAAAGACGCGGGTGATCGCCCGCCCAATCTCAAAGCGCACGATGACGACACGCGTCAAAAAATCGATTTCTACCAACTCTACGAATTGCAATGCCAACGCGAAGGCGTGGTCGATTTTGCCGAGCTGCTGCTGCGCAGCTACGAGTTGCTGCGCGACAACGAGGGCGTGCGTGAGCATTACAAGCGCCGCTTTAAACATATTTTGGTCGATGAGTTTCAAGACACCAATAAACTGCAATATTTGTGGCTAAAAATGCTTGCAGCGCACGACAAAGCTGCCCGAGCAGCTACGGAAGATGTAGCAGCCGTGTTTGCGGTGGGTGATGATGACCAGTCGATTTACGCCTTTCGCGGCGCACGCGTCGGCAATATGCACGACTTTGTGCGCGAGTTTGGCGTGCAGCGCCAAATCAAGCTGGAAGAGAACTACCGCAGCTACAGCAACATCCTCGATTCAGCCAACGCACTGATCGTCAAAAACACTGCCCGCCTGGGCAAAACCCTGCGCACCAGCGCAGGCGCGGGCGAACCCGTGCGCGTGGTGGAGTTGCCCAGCGACTTTGACGAAGCGCGTTGGGTGGTCGAAGAAGTGCGCCAGCTTTTGCGCGACAGCACCGGCGCCGACGGTAGCCCCACGCTGGCGCTGGCGCGCAAAGAAATTGCCCTGCTCTACCGCAGCAACGCCCAGTCACGCGTGTTGGAGACCACGCTGACTGCGGCGCAAGTGCCCTACCGTGTTTACGGTGGTTTGCGCTTTTTTGAACGCGCCGAGATCAAACACGCATTGGCTTATTTGCGCCTGATAGAGAATCCGCACGACGACACCAGCTTTATGCGCGTGGTAAATTTTCCACCGCGCGGCATCGGCGCGCGCAGCATTGAGCAATTGCAAGACTTGGCCCGCGTGAACAATTGCTCGATGCAGCAAGCGAGCTTAGGCCTAGAGGGCCGCGCCGGTGCGGTCGTGGCCAGCTTCACCACGCTGATAGAAAAGATGCGCCAGCAATGCGCGGGCTTGAATTTGCGCGAAGTGATTGAAGTCACGCTGGATAAAAGCGGTTTGTTGGCGCACTACAAAGCCGAGCGCGATGGCGCCGATCGGGTCGAGAACTTGGAAGAATTGGTCAGCGCGGGGGAAGCCTTTGTGCTGCAAGAAGGCTTTGGCCGCCAAGCCGCTGCCATGCCTTTGAGTGCGAGCAATTTGCAGATCACGCCGCAGCCCAGCGCGCCCACGCTGCCGAGCGGCCTGCCTGCCCTGCCCAGCTTGCGCCCCTTGACGCAATCGCCCGCGAGCCAAGGCCTAGACAACACGGCGGCGACACTGGCTGCACCCAGCGTGTCAGATGCTGCGGGCAACAGCTTTACCGACCCCGAAACGGGTGAAGTGCTCACCCCGCTATTGGCTTTTCTCACCCATGCGGCGCTCGAAGCGGGCGATAACCAAGCCCAAGCGGGCCAAGACGCGGTGCAGTTGATGACCGTGCACGCGGCCAAGGGCTTGGAGTTTGATGCGGTTTTTGTTTGCGGCCTCGAAGAAGGCTTGTTTCCGCACGAGAACTCCAGCCTCGACAACGCCAGCCTCGAGGAAGAGCGCCGCCTGCTCTATGTCGCCATCACGCGGGCGCGCAAGCGGCTCTACATCAGCTTTGCGCAAACGCGCATGCTGCATGGCTACACGCGCTATGCTGCGCGCAGCCGTTTCTTAAACGAATTGCCCGACCACACCACCAAATGGCTCAGCCCTAAGAGCGATGGCTTTCAAAGTGGCCGTAACAACAGCAATACCATCGGCACACCCGCCTTTGGCGGCGCGTACAAAAAGAGCTATTCAGGTGGCTACGCCGAGCCCAGCGGCGGCAGCGATCGCTACGAACGGCGCAGTAATTGGGGCAATGACAACGATGGCGAGTCGCGCTTCAAAGGCAAAGATGCGCCTGACTTTGGCTCGGCCCACATTCCCTTCAGGCCTAAAGGCGTGAACAGCCACGGCCTGTCGGTCGGCACGCAGGTTTTTCACGGCAAGTTTGGCGAAGGCACGGTCTTGGCCCTGCAAGGCGATGGCGAGGCGGCCACAGCAAAGATTAAATTTGGCCGCCACGGCGAAAAATGGCTGGCTTTGGGCGTGGCCAAATTGCAAATCATTTAAACTCGCGGCTAGCCATTTTTGCTCTCCACTCACTCTATAACGGCCTTACACCATGGCAAACCGCGCAGCGCCCATAGGCGTGTTTGATTCGGGCATAGGCGGCCTGAGCGTGCTCAAAGCCTTGCGGGCGCAATTGCCGCACGAGTCTTTTGTGTATTTTGCCGACAGCGCCAACCAGCCCTATGGCGAAAAAGGCGATGCTTTCGTCGCCGCACGCAGCCAAACCATCGTGCGCGAATTGGTGAACGAGCACCAGATCAAAGCCTTGGTCGTTGCTTGCAACACCGCCACCGCCGCCGCCGTGCGCGAGTTGCGGCTGATCTACCCCGCGCTGCCCTTGGTCGGCATTGAACCCGCCATCAAGCCCGCCGCACGACTGAGCCAGACCGGGCACATCGGCGTCATCGCCACACGCGGCACGGTGCAAAGCGCAAAGTTAGCACGCCTGTTAGAGCGGCATGGAGGCGACGCCACTTTTATTTGCCGCGCTTGCGACGGCTTGGCCGAAGCGATTGAGCAGCGCAGCGGGCGCGACAACAGCGCGCAAATACAAGCGCTGCTGGAGCAGCACTTGGCCGCTATGGGCACTTTTGGCGATGCACCAGGGCAAATGGACACGCTGGTTTTAGGCTGCACCCACTACCCACTGGTGCAAGATTTGATACAACACGCCGTCGGCCCGCAGGTGCGTTTGCTAGAGACTGGTGTGCCCGTCGCCCGCTACACGGCGCAACTGCTGGCCGAGCACGGACTCTTGCGCGATGCGAGCTCGCCGCCCACCCTGCAGCTGCTGACCTCAGCCGAACCAGCGCACATTGCGCAAGCGGCCGCTTTTTGGGGTGTCTGATGGGTACTTGGTAGGTATTGGGGGCTGTTTAAAGTGTTTTTTATGCAAATTTAAGCATAAAAACACCATTTTAAGCCGTCAAACCTGCCTGAGAAGCTAGCATTAAAGTAGCAAAATCAATAAGCAACTGGAATCGGATCGAGTGAGCGCCACAAATACCAAGTGGCCACGCTGCGCCACGGTGCCCAGGCGGCGGAGACTTCACGCGCGTCGCTGCGGCTCACAGGCTCGCCTGAGAAATAATTGCGACTAATGCCTTTGATCAGGCCCACATCGTCCAGCGGCAGCACATTGGGGCGCAAAAGGTGGAACATCAAAAACATCTCCGCCGTCCAGCGGCCTATGCCGCGTATGGCGACCAGTTCGGCGATGATGGCCTCGTCGTCCATCTCAGACCAGGCATTGACATGCACCGCGCCCGCGTCGAAATGCACAGCCAAATCGACCAGATACTCGATTTTGCGGGCTGACAAACCGGCCGCGCGCATATCGTCCACTTTGAGCTTGAGAATATTGGCGGGCGTGAATTTTTTTGCCCGTGGCAGCGCCGCAAAAC
>CAZUUN010000150.1:0-3729 GCA_964622735.1 uncultured Burkholderiaceae bacterium
CCACGCGCCAGCCGCACCGTGCCTTTTGTGAGCAAAGCCACGGGCATCCAGTTGGCCAAGGTTGCGGCACGCTGCATGGTTGGGCAAACGCTCAAAGCCCAGGGCAAAACCCAAGAGGTGACGCCACCTTACTTCAGCGTGAAAGAAGCGGTATTCCCCTTCGTTAAATTCCCTGGTGTTGACCCGATACTGGGCCCTGAGATGAAATCAACCGGCGAAGTCATGGGTGTGGGCAAAACCTTTGGCGAGGCTTTTGTCAAGTCGCAACTCGGTTCAGGCGAGCGCTTGCCCAAGCCTAGCGACGGCAAAGTGTTTTTGACCGTGCGCAATGACGACAAACCGCGCGCGATTGATGTGGCGCGTGACCTGCACCGCTTGGGCTTTGCCATCGCGGCAACCAAGGGCACGGCGGCCGCCATTAGCGCCGCAGGCATTCCTTGCACCAGCGTCAACAAAGTGGCTGAGGGCCGCCCGCATGTGGTCGATATGCTGAAAAACGGCGAGATTTGCCTCGTCATCAACACCGTGGAAGAGCGCCGCAACGCCATTGCCGACAGCCGCGAGATTCGCACCAGCGCGTTGAAAGCACGGGTTTCGACTTTCACCACCATCTTTGGCGCGGAAGCTGCCGTTTCGGGCATGCAAGTAGCGGACGAGTTGGGCGTGATCAGCGTGCAAGAAATGCACGCGCAACTGGGCTAAGGCCAAGCGGCAGCGCCAGTCTGCCCCTTCGTTTTATCCATGCCGCCCCTTAGCTTTGCGCTCCAAGCGCTGCGTTTGCAGGCCCTAGCGGCCTTGCAAGCGGGCACTTATGCAGACAAAGTAAAGCAACTTAACCTGTGCCAAGCCGCACTGGCAGAGCTAGCGCCCGCGCTGGCTTTGCCTGCCGCGGCCCACTGCCGCTTGCACAGCGGCGCCTTGCCCGAGCCGACTGGCTTGCCCGGCCGCCCAGCCCAGCCCGTGCTGCTGCCGCATACCGCCATTGCGCCGCACTCACTGTATGCGGCTGAGGGTTTGCCGCGCTTGCTGCACGCCGTGGCGCACATCGAATTCAATGCCATCAATTTGGCGCTCGACGCGCTTTGGCGCTTTGACGACATGCCGCTGCAGTTTTATGCCGACTGGCTGCAAGTCGCGCAAGAAGAGGCGCTGCACTTTGATTTGTTGCAACAGCATTTGCACAGCTTAGGCTACAGCTACGGTGACTTCCCCGCCCACACGGGGCTGTGGGACATGACGGTCGCCACACGCGGCGACATTGGGGCGCGCATGGCGCTGGTGCCGCGCACACTGGAAGCGCGCGGACTCGACGCCACGCCGCTGATGCAAGCGCGGCTGCGCAAACTCGGCACGCCCGCTGCCGCTCGGGCCGTGGCGATTTTGGATATTTTGTTGCGCGATGAGATCGGCCATGTGCGCATCGGCAATCATTGGTATGCGTGGCTCTGCGCCCAAGAAGGGCTGGAGCCTATCGCCCACTACCGCCACTTGGCGCAGCACTACCGCAGCCCCAAATTGCGCGCACCGTTTAACAAGGCAGCGCGTTTGCAAGCGGGCTTTAGTGCGGAGGAGATCGCGGCGCTGGAGCAAGCATAAAGCGCCATTTGGCCTCATTTTTAATACAAAAACACCATTTTTGCTTATCAAACCTGCCTGAGCAGCTCTATAATTTATAGCAAATAATCCGAACCTATCATGACACTCAGCCTGCCTATTCCTGCCGAAGCACTAGCCTGCGCCGCCTTTCAATCCGCCAAGCGTTTGGTCGTCAAAGTCGGCTCTAGCCTGGTCACCAACGAAGGGCGCGGCTTAGACGAAGCTGCCATCGGCGCTTGGTGCGAGCAATTAGCCGCGCTGGTACGCGAAGGCCGCGAAGTCATCATGGTCAGCAGTGGCGCGATTGCCGAGGGCATGAAGCGCCTAGGCTGGCAAACCCGCCCCACGGCCCTGCACGAGTTGCAGGCGGCCGCTGCCATCGGCCAAATGGGTTTGGTGCAGGTGTATGAAACCCAGCTGGCGCGCCACGGCCTGCGCAGCGCGCAAGTGCTGCTGACGCACGCCGACTTGGCCGATCGCGAACGCTACCTGAATGCCCGCAGCACTCTGCTCACGCTTTTGCAATTGGGTGTCGTGCCCGTCATTAACGAGAACGATACCGTGGTCACCGACGAGATCAAGTTTGGCGACAACGACACCTTGGGCGCCTTGGTCGCCAACTTGGTCGAGGCCGATTGCTTGGTGATTTTGACCGACCAAAAAGGCCTGTACAACGCCGACCCGCGCAAAGACAGCAGCGCGCAACTGATACGCACTGCCACCGCGGGCGATCCCGCACTGGAAAAAATGGCCGGCGGCGCTGGCAGCAGCATAGGCAAAGGCGGCATGATCACCAAAATCATCGCAGCCAAACGCGCCGCCAGCTCAGGTGCCAGCACCGCCATTGCTTGGGGGCGCGAGCCGCAAGCACTGCCGCGTTTGATGGGCGGCGAGAACATCGGCACGCTGTTGATCGCCCCCGCCGTCAAACTGCAAGCGCGCAAGCAGTGGATGCTCGACCATCTGCAACTGCGCGGCAGCGTCCAGGTCGATAGCGGCGCTGCCGAACGCATACTGGGCGGTAAAGCCAGCCTTTTGCCCGTGGGCATGAGCCGCGTTGAGGGCGAATTCGCCCGTGGCGATGTCATCGCCATCCGCGACGAGCAAGGCCGAGAAATTGCACGCGGCTTGGCCAATTACGCCAGCAGCGAAGCACGATTGATCTGCAAAAAGCCATCCGCCACAATCAGCAGCTTGCTGGGCTACGAGGCCGAGCCTGAGATGGTGCACAAGAACAATTTGGTTTTGTGCCACGCTTGAGGGCGCTTGGCATTGCCCCGACAAGCGCTGCGGCCTAGAATGCAGCGACTAAACCTTACAATGCAGCCATGAGCGCAACGGTCAGCCCTGAACCCCAAAACGACAGCCCGGCGCTGAATTTAAGCAATCACTTTCTCATTGCTACGCCCTCCGTCAGCGGCGACCTGTTTGAGAAATCACTGGTCTACATCTGCCAGCACAACGCCGATGGCGCGCTCGGCCTGATCGTCAACAAAACCACCGACATCGAAATGCAAGACTTGTTTGACCAAGTCAAACTGCCCTTGCCACGGCTCGATCTGCGCCCTTTGCCGGTGCTCGAAGGTGGGCCCTTGTTCAGCGAACGCGGCTTTGTGCTGCACGAGCGCATTCGCCCAATTGAGATCACGCCTCCTTCTGTCAACAGCGCCGAACAAGGCGATGGCGAAGAAGGGGTTTATGCCTCTAGTCTCTTCATCAGCCAAGCCAATCTAGAGCTGACCACCTCGACCGACATCATGCACGCCATCGCCAATGGCGGCGGCCCCGAACAAGTGCTGATGACGCTGGGCTATGCCTCTTGGGGCGGTGGCCAGCTGGAAGAAGAAATCGGCGCGAACGCCTGGCTGGTGCTGCACACGGCCAGCGTCGCAGACTTGCTTTTCTATACCGACCCGGAAGCGCGCTACGCCAAAGCCCTGCAACTGCTGGGCATGGACGAGTGGATGCTGAGTGCTGGAGCGGGCCACGCATGAGCCAGCTTGCCGCATTTGCCCCACCGCCGCCGCAGGTGCAAACCTTTATGGCTTTTGACTTTGGCCACCAGCGCACCGGCATAGCCGTGGGCAACCGCATCAGTCTGAGCGCCGAACCGCTCAAAACCGTGAGCGCCAA
>CAZUUN010000151.1:0-3723 GCA_964622735.1 uncultured Burkholderiaceae bacterium
TGCCGCCAGAGGAGTGCGTGCCTGCGAGCGGCTTGGGCAAAATGGCTTGAATGTTCGTGCCTTTGCCTGGGGCTGAATGCACGCGGAAAGAGCCAGACAGCGCCTCAACCCGATGCAGCATGCCGGGCAAGCCATGGCTTTTGCGCATGGCCTCTTGCACATCAAAGCCCTTGCCATTGTCTTGAATGCGCAAATCCAGCACATTGCCGCGTTGCTGCAAAATAATGCTGACGCGGCTGGCCTCTGCGTACTTGGTGATGTTGTTCAAACCCTCTTGCAGCAAACGGAAAATCGTCAGGCTGGTCTCGCGATTGGTTTGCACTTCGTCTATCAAAGTCTCAGTTTCAATGCCTGTGCGCTCTTCAAATTCGCGCGCCTGAATTTCTAGCGTGGCATGCAAACCCAAATTAGTCAGGGTGGAGGGCATCAAATCCTCGATGATGCGCCGTTTGAGTGAGATCCCTGCATTCAGCGCTTCGTTCAAATGCTGCAAGCGTTTTTGTATCACCTCATCGCCAGCCGCGACTAAGCGCGAACGAATGCGCGACAAGTCCAGCTTGGCGGCGGTAAAAAGCGCGCCCATTTCGTCATGTAGCTCGCGCGCCAAATGGGCGCGTTCGGTATCTTGCACACTCAAGAGGTGATTGGCCAGCTCTGTCATGCGCTTGGTGCGCTCGCGTACCAAGCGGTCGAGTGCGTCGCGCTCGGCCGCCAAAACGCTTTGTTGCTCGTCCTGCAGCTTGGTGCTGCGCTCCAACTGCCGCAGAAAGAAATAAAAGGCCAGTACCGCCACCAAGGCCACCAAAGCGATGGCCGCGCGCGAGAACAGCAAATTGTTGCGGATATCTTGGCTGCCACGCAGCAGGGCGGCGCGGTTCATCTCGCTCAAATGGTGGAGTACCTTGCGCACTTCATCCATGCTCTCATTGCCCACGCCGGTGTGGATGGCGGCAATCCAGTCCACTTGCGCAGGCGCGGTGCGGCGCAGCTTGACGGTGACCTCCATCTCAGCCATCTTGCGCGAAACAGGTCGCGACAATTGGGCGAAGTGAGCAATGGTCTCAGGCGACTCGTCGTAAAAACTGCGCGCCTTATCAAGCGCGGCATTGATTTCGGCCACGACGGTGTTGTAGGGGCCCAGATAGCTCTCTTCGCCCGTGAGCAAATACCCGCGTTGACTCGCCTCTGCATCAAGCATCAAGGTGTGGATGTGATTGACCGCGAGGCGCTGTTCTTCCAGCGTATTCACGGCATCTAAGGCATCACGAGACTTGTGGTAGCCATACTCGTTCAGCGCAATCAAGGCCAGTGCGACGGTCAAGGCCAAATAAAACACGGGGCTGATGCGGCGTGCAAATTGCCAGATTTGCCAAAAAGAAGGGAAAGTTTGCTGCATAAAATACTCGATGAAGTCTTACTTGAAAAAAGCTGCGTAGGCTACAAATCTCACTACACTAGCGTAATGGCGTGGCACTGTTGCGCAGTCGGATAGATTTGCATTAAAAGGGAGAGTCCCGTGTTAAAAATTCGTGTGGGCATAGTCGATGACCATGCCATTATTCGTTCTGGCTTGCGCCAGTATTTGGGTGAAGAGGGTGATCTAGAGATCGTGGGTGAAGCTGCCAGTGGCCGCGAAGCCATAGACTTGGTGCGCACCACCGAGATGGATGTGCTCTTGATGGATGTTTCCATGCCGGGCCAAACTGGTATCGACGCCTTAGCCATGATACGCGCCAAGGCGCCCGATGTGGCGATTTTGATTCTCAGCAGCTACCCCGAAGAGCACTACGCCATGAGCTTGATCCGCCAGGGTGCAAGTGGTTATTTGAACAAACAATGCGAGTCGGAAGAAATCGTCAAGGCGGTTCGTACCGTGGCCGATGGCCGTCGCTACATCACAGCGCGCGTGGCGGATTTGCTGGCGCAGCAGTTGAACAAGGTGGGAGAGGGGCCAGCGCATGAATTGTTGTCTGAGCGGGAGTTTCAAGTTTTTCTGCGTTTGGCAAAAGGCGAGAGCGTGACGGAAATTGGTGAGCATCTGTCGCTGAGCGTGAAGACCGTGAGTACCTATCGCACCCGCATCATGGAAAAAATGAACCTAAAAACCAATAGCGACTTGACTTACTACGCAATGAAAAACAATCTGATTGATTGAGCGCAGGGGCTGAGTCCCCACATCAGTATGAAAAAAGGCCGTTTTCGCGGCCTTTTTTATGCGCCTGTAACTTCAGGCTTGCGCTAAGTGGCTGATGTGGTCGACAAAAGCGTCAATCTCTTGCGACTTGTCGAATACGGCAGAGGCACCCAGCTTGAGGCACTGCTGGCGAATGTCGCGACCCGCGTAGTTAGACAGTACCAAGACTTTTTTCTGATCCGTGAGTTTGCCTAGTTTTTCTAAGACACCAAGGCCGGTACCGGCTTTGAGGAAGAGGTCGAGCACTGCAACATCCCAATTTGCGGCATTGTTGCTCAGCCAATTGACCGCTTGCGCTTCGGTGCCACTGTCTCCCACCAACTCAACGCCAGAAATATCTTCTAGCGTGCTCTGGAGGTTTTCCAGAATGATGGGGTTGTCCTCGACAATATAGACTTTCATATTACTACTCATTCTCACTTCTAAATTTAGCAATGCAGCGCGTGCTGGGCTGCTCCCATACTCCCTCTTGCGGTGGGTCATTTGCTCACTTGTTCTATGCCTTTATTGTCGCATCATCGCGTTGGCACTAGCACAGAGTGGTGCTCCCATTCTTGTAGGCCAACTTCGACTATTTGCGATTGTGATGTTTTTTTGCCGCAGCTTTTGCTTGTGAGCCAGGCACTACAATCGCAGCCGTGACTTCTATACGCCTTGCCAATATCGCGCTCCCCCTGGAGCACCCAGCCACTGCGCTTGAACTCGCGGTGTGCGAACGCTTAAATTTAGCAGCCCAAGACATCGTCGCGATCAGTGTTTTTCGTCGTGCCTACGACGCGCGTAAAAAAAGCGATATCCATTTCGTCTACACGCTCGATGTCGAACTGCAGCCTGGGGCAGCGGCCCAATGTTTGGCTGAGGCGAAAAATTGCAGTGCAACACCCGATATGGGCTTTCAATTTGCTGCTCATGCACCAGCGCATTTGCAAGAGCGGCCCGTTGTTATTGGCACCGGCCCTTGCGGCTTATTCGCCGCTTTGGTCTTGGCGCAAGCGGGTTTTAAACCCATCGTGCTAGAGCGCGGCAAGCCTGTGCGCGAACGCACCAAAGACACTTGGGGGCTGTGGCGCAAAAGCGTTTTGCAGCCCGAGAGCAATGTGCAGTTTGGCGAGGGGGGCGCCGGCACTTTCAGCGACGGCAAGCTCTACAGCCAAGTCAAAGACAGCGAGTTCTATAGCCGCAAAGTGCTGGAAGAAATGGTCAAGGGGGGCGCACCCGAGGAAATTTTGTATGTCAGCAAACCGCATGTGGGCACTTTCCGCTTGGTCAAAGTGGTGCAGTATTTGCGCGATGAAATCACACGCTTAGGCGGCGAGTACCGGTTCGAGCAACGCGTTACCGACTTCAAAATCGAAGATGGTCGATTGCAAGCTTTGTTGGTGCAAGACGCCAGCGGCGCCGTGCACGAACTGCCCGCCCAGCATGTGGTGCTGGCCATTGGCCATAGCGCGCGCGATACTTTTTATACCCTGCACGAACGCGGGGTGGCGATGCAAGCCAAACCCTTTAGCGTGGGCTTTCGCATTGAG
>CAZUUN010000152.1:0-3697 GCA_964622735.1 uncultured Burkholderiaceae bacterium
CAACACACACCGCATGGTTTACAACAGCCAGCGCTTGGCGCACCCAGCCACCATGCCACCCTACGCCCAAGGCGAAGATTGGGTGCTGGACACTTGGTGGGCGAAATAAAAGCCACGCTTGCAGTCAGGGCAAAAACGGCCAACAAACAAGCGCTTGCAGCAGAGGCTCTATGATTCACCCTGCTAATCAGCCTTCAGGTCCCTTTGATCCCATGTCCAATCTCAGCAAAATTCTCTCTCAACTCATCGCCCAAACAGGCACTTTGGCCGCCGGTGTCATCGATGGCAACACGGGTCAAGTCTTGGGCAAAACGGGCAACGCCGATGGCTTGGAATTGGCCGCCAGCATCAACACTGGCGTGCTGCGCGCCAAACTGCATGGCGTTAAACATTTAGCCATACGCGAAGTGATCGAAGATATTTTGATCACCACTGCAAACCACTATCACATCGTCACCTTCGTGCCCGCGCAAACAGGGCTGTTCATCTACAGCGTGATCGATCGCGAACTCGGCAATTTAGGCGCGGTGCGTTATGCCGCCAATCAAGCCCAGCGCGAACTGCAACTTTGAGCCTGCAGCCAGTCCAGTCAGCGCAAAACACAAATCCGCCTGACTGCGACCGTGAACAAGGGTTTTGAGCCATTTTTAATGGTCTTTTTGGCATTTCAAGCCGTCAAACCTGCCTGAACAGCTATTCTAAATATAGTGAATGCCCGCAGTCTTTAGTGCAGCATCCACACCATATTTGCCCCAAAACTGCGTGTTTTGTGTCTAATGTACTTATGGCTCAGGGCTTATAGCAGCGCAGCAAGTCAACTGACACCCTAGAAAGTAGAGGCACTCATGTCGCAAACAAACTTAAAAAACCTTGCCGTCCTTGCCCTAGGGCTGGCGAGCTTACCCGCTCTGGCAGCAACAGAGTTGGCACGCGTGCTTTCATCCACGCCCGTCATTATTAATAACAGCGCGCCGCAAGAATCCTGCGGCACGATTCCTGTGCGCACGACTGAAAGCAGCAGCGGCAATCCTGGCGCGGGCGCGATCTTTGGCGCGATTGCCGGTGGGCTGTTGGGTCATGCGGTTGGCGGCGGCACCGGGCGCGACTTGGCCACCGCAGCTGGCGTCATGGGTGGCGCCGTTTTGGGGCACGAAGCGGCCAAAGGCCAAACCCGCGACACCTACGAAGAACACCGCATCTGCAGCACTGATAACAGTTCCATAAGCCAAACCACGGTCTACAACGTGGTCTACGAATACGGTGGCAAGCCTTACAGCGTGCAATTACCTTACAGCCCAGGCGCTACGATTGAAATTGAAGTCACGCCCACGGTCGTCGGCCAATCCAGCAGCATGACAACACATTGGGCTCCCGCAAACGCTGGCAATACGACCATCATCAGCCGCACCGAATATGTGCCACAAGTTGTCTACCTTGCGCCGCGCCCTTACTACGGCGTTTACCCGCAACAGCGGCCACCGCATTACCGCCCACATCCCTATCCACGCCCCTATTCGGGTGCTTACGGTCAAGGCTACACGCGCATTCAACGCAACGGCGTAGACAGCGTGATTTACTACAACAGCCCGCGCCCCGTCTACGGCCGTTAGAGCCCATCGACTCCAATCAACAGCCCAGCCAAGGGCTATTTTTTTGCCTCGCTTTGCTGCGCGCCGCGGTCGCGTGGCTTGGCCATTGTCCGAAAAATCTCAGGGCAAATCAAAAACAGTACAATCGGAATCTTTCCTGATTTCTGCATTCCCTGTCAGCCGTTTTATGACCCATATTGTTGGCGACGCTTGCATACGCTGCAAATACACCGACTGCGTAGATGTATGCCCCGTTGATTGCTTCCGCGAAGGTGAAAATATGCTCGTCATCGACCCCGATGAGTGCATAGACTGTGCGGTTTGCATCCCTGAGTGCCCTGTAGGCGCCATCTTTGCCGAAGAAGATGTGCCCACCGAGCAGCTGGGGTTTATTGCCTTGAATGCAGAACTCGCCAAAAGCCCAAACTGGAAAAACATTACCCGCCGCAAACCCGCCTTGCCTGACGCTGAAGAGTGGAAAGACAAGAACGATAAGCTGAACGAACTGATTAAATAATCTCTCTTTGAGTAGCCCGCCATGACTTTTGTAGTGACCGAAGCCTGTATCAAATGCAAATATACGGATTGCGTGGACGTTTGTCCGGTTGATTGTTTCCTAGAGGGTGAGAACATGCTCATCATCGACCCGCTGCAATGCATCGACTGTGCAGTGTGCGTGCCCGAGTGCCCGGTCAACGCCATTTATGCCGACATCGATTTGCCTGCAGACCAAAAAGAGTTTGAAAAAATCAATGCTGAATTAAGCAAATCGGGGACTTGGACCATGATCACCAAGCGCAAAGACCCACTGCCCGAGCACGAAGAGTGGAAAGACATCAAAGACAAACGCCAGTACTTGGTGCGATAAGCGCGCTCGCGTTTGCCCACCCTAAAGACCTGAAGTTTTCAGGTCTTTTTTTGTGCCCGCCCATCCCCTACACTTGAGCAATGACTGCCCTTCTACCCCCCATCCGCACCGATGTTCTTGTCATCGGCGCTGGGCCTGTGGGCCTTTACCAAGCTTTCCAGCTCGGCTTGCTGGGGCTAGATGCGCATGTGATCGACACGCTGCCGCAAGTCGGCGGCCAGTGCCATGCGCTCTACGCCGACAAGCCGCTCTACGACATTCCCGCCATCAGCAACTGCACAGGCGCCGAGCTGGCTCAAAAGCTCTTGCAGCAGCTGGCGCAGATACAGGCCTTTGCGCCACTGGCGCAGCGGCTGCATTTGGGGCAATTGGTCGAGGAAATTGCGCCGCAGGGCGATGGCCGTTATTGGGTTAGCAGCACACAAGGCCGCCGCTTTGATTGCGCTGCCATCGTCATCGCCGCTGGCGTCGGGGCCTTTGTGCCGCGCAGTTTGAATATAGAAGGTTTGGCAGCACTCGCGGACTATGTCCACCATCAGCCTGTCGATTTGGTCGCTTTGCAAGACCAAGATGTGTTGATTGTGGGCGATGACGATGCGGCAGTAGGCTGGGCCTGCTCCGTGGCCGAGCAAGGCGCTGCGCGCAGCGTGGTGCTGAACCATCGACGCGAGAGCTTGAACATCAGCGCCGCCATGCAAGCGCGGCTAGAAGTGCAGCTAAAAAGTAGTCAATTGCAATTCAAGCCCGGCGTCGTACAAAGCTTAGAAGAAGGCGCGCCCACTCAGGGGCGCCCTAGCCTGCAAGCCATCCACATCATGCAGGCCGATGGCAGTGGCTTGCGCCTGCCTTGCACGCGCTTAGGGCTGCTTTTGGGGGTCTCGCCCAAGATGGGACCGATCAGCACTTGGGGCCTGGACATGCAGCGCAAGCAAATCGCCGTCGATACAGCGCGTTTTGCGACCAGTCAGCCGGGCATCTTTGCCGTGGGCGATATCAACCACTACGCCGGCAAGCAAAAGCTGATCGCTTGCGGCTTTCATGAGGCTACGCTGGCAGCGCACGCGGCCTTGGCCTATTGCTACCCCGAGCGCGTGGGCCCGCTGCAATACACCACCAGCAGCGCCCTGCTACAACAGCGCTTGGGCAAAACTGCAGCTTAAACTGCGCCACAAACACTATTCATTCAATAGCTGCTCAGGCAGGTTTAACGGCTTAAAAGCACTTATTTCTTAAGAATAGT
>CAZUUN010000153.1:0-3682 GCA_964622735.1 uncultured Burkholderiaceae bacterium
GTTTGACGAAATCCTGCGCGGCCTGCGCATCGTGCACCAGCACAAAATGCTGCACTTGGACATCAAACCGGCCAACATTTTTATCACCGACGATGACAAAGCCATCTTGATCGACTTTGGCGCTGCGCGCGAGGTTTTGAGCAAAGAGGGCAATTTCATCCGCCCCATGTACACGCCCGGTTTTGCCGCGCCTGAGATGTACCGCCGCGACACCAGCATGGGCCCGTGGACCGACATTTACGCCATCGGCGCTTGCGTCTACGCGTCGATGCAAGGCTACCCACCCAATGATGCGCCGCAGCGCCTAGAGAAAGACCGCTTGGGTCTGTCCATGTCGCGTTTGCGCGGTGCTTACTCTGACAATTTGATTGAGGTGGTGGAGTGGTGCATGGCCCTGGATCCGCTGGCGCGACCACAGTCGGTTTTTGCGCTGCAAAAAGAGCTGAGCCGCGAGGCCGAACGCCGCTACACCAAAATGTCGGTGGGCGAGAAAGTTCGCATGCAGTTCGAAGACATGGTGGGTGATGGAAAGAAAGCCAAATGAAATTCTCAGTCTTTCAACTCAGCCGCATTGGCGGGCGTGAAAAAAACGAAGACCGCATGGGCTACTGCTACACGCGTGAGTCGGGTCTGTTCCTCTTGGCTGACGGCATGGGCGGTCACCCGGATGGCGAAATCGCCGCGCAACTCGCGCTCGAAAGCATGTCGGCTTTCTACCAAAAGAACGCCACGCCGCGCATCGCCGATCCACGCCAGTTTATGGAAGACGCCATTTTGGGCGCGCACCGCCATGTGTTGGCCTATGCCACCAAACGCAGCATGATAGACACGCCGCGCACCACCTTGGTCGCCGTTTTGGTGCAAGACAGCAAAGCCATTTTTACCCACTGCGGCGATTCACGCGCTTATTTGGTGCGCAATAATGAGCTGGTCACGCGCACGCGCGACCATTCGTATTTAGAGCAACAAAACGCGGGCATCATCAAGCTCGAAATGGTGAACCGCAATGTGTTGTTCACCTGCTTGGGTTCGCCCACGCGTCCTATTTTTGATATTTCTGAGCCGCTGCCACTGCGCCAAGGCGACAAGGTTTTGCTCTGCTCCGACGGCTTGTGGGGCGCGCTCGACGACGATGTCATCGTGCTCAAACTCGGCCTGCGCCCGGTCTCTGATGCGATTCCTGAGCTGGTGGATTTGGCCATACACCGTGGCGGCGAGCGCTGCGACAACACCACCGCGATTGCACTCGAATGGGAAACCCCCAACACCGGCGACAGCAGCGGCAGTATTTCTACCGACAGCATCAGCGAAGGCGTGTTTGCCACCACCATTCAGGGCACGCACAACGAGCAAGACATGCACGGCATCGAGGAACTCGATGACGCCGCGATTGAGCGCTCCATCGCCGAAATCAATGAAGCCATACGCCGCACGGCGGAGCGCAAAAAACAATAAATGCCAAGACTGGTGGCGGCAGGCTCTTGGTCTGCACCACTGGTTTTGAGCACCGCGCACATGCCCCCGAAAGGGGTGTTTTTCGCTGCATGATTCATTTTTAAACCAATACACAGAGAAGCTTATGACCCACACCCACACCCGCGCCCAAGGCCGTTTGGCCAACCAACTGCGTCCTTTGACCATCACGCGCCACTACACCATGCACGCCGAAGGCTCGGTGCTGATTTGCTGCGGCAACACCAAAGTGCTGTGCACCGCCAGCGTAGAAGAGCGCGTGCCGCCGCACAAAAAAGGCAGCGGCGAGGGCTGGCTCACAGCCGAATACGGCATGTTGCCGCGCTCGACCCACGACCGCATGAGCCGCGAAGCCGCCAAGGGCAAACAAAGCGGGCGCACGCAAGAAATTCAACGCCTGATTGGCCGCAGCTTGCGCGCCGTGTTTGATTTGAAAAAGCTGGGTGAGCGCACCATCCAGCTCGACTGCGATGTGCTGCAAGCCGACGGCGGCACGCGCACGGCCAGCATCACCGGCGCTTTTGTGGCAGCGCACGATGCCGTTGCCGCTTTGCTCGCCAGCGGCAAAATCAGCGAGTCGCCCATCACCAGCCATGTGGCCGCCATTTCGGTCGGCATCGCGGGCACAACGCCTTTGCTCGATTTGGATTATGTCGAAGACTCGGGCTGCGACACCGATATGAATGTGGTCATGACTGAGCACGGCAAATTCATCGAAGTGCAGGGCACAGCCGAAGGCGCAGCCTTTAGCCGCGAAGAGATGAACCAATTGTTTGACTTGGCCAGCGCTGGGATTGCCGACTTGGTGGTGGCGCAGAAAAAAGCCTTAGCGGCTTAAATTGGCGGCATAGCTAACATCCACACGCGCAGTTTTTTTCTGATATTCAGGAGCATCGCCCATGCACAAACTCGCTAGTTACCTGTGGCCGCTGCTTGAGCAAAAACGGCCACACGCCCATGTGCTCATCGTGCATGGTTTGGGCGAGCACGCACAGCGCTATGCCGAATTGGCGACTGAGCTGAACGCGGCGGGCTACTCGGTCTCGGCTTATGACCAATACGGCCACGGGCACTCGCTAGGGGCGCGTGGCGATTTGCTCGAGCCCACGCAATTGCTCGATGACCTGAACCTGGTCGTGCACGAGACACGCACGCGGCTCGACCGCGAGTTTGGGCCAGCCTTAGGGGGCGAAGTGCCGCTGGTGGTCTTGGGCCACAGCCTAGGGGGTTTGCTGGCGGCCAGTTGGGCCAGCAGGCAGGGCGATGCGAACTTGGTGCAGGGCATCGTTTTGTCCTCACCCGCGATTGCGCTGCGCTTGCGCGCGCGCGACCGCGTATTACTAAAGATTGCGGGCTTGCTGCTGCAACATGTGGCGGTTGCCAATGGGCTCAAGCCGCAACTGCTCTCACGCTCAGACGCGGCGGTGCAGCGCTATTTGCAAGACCCTTTGGTGCACGATCGCATCAGCGGCATGCTGGGCCAATTCATGGCGACTGAGGGCGCGCAAGTGCTGGCGCGTGCGCAGCAGTGGCAACTGCCCTGCTTGTTGATGTGGGGCGGCGCCGATGGCATCGTTGACCCGCAGGGCAGCGCCCAACTGGCGGCCACCATTCCGCCCGCTTATTTGTCTGCGCACGAGTGGTCGGGCTATTACCACGAGATTTTTCACGAAGCGCCGCAAGACCGCGCCCCCGTCATCGCCATGCTTTTGCAGTGGCTGGCGCAGCGCTTTGCGGTTTAAAACGGCAAACAAGGGCACTACAAGGCATGAGCAAGCGTTTTTAGGCATGATTTTGGTATTTTAAGCCGTCAAATCTGCCTGAGCAGCTATTGAATCAGTAGTGTTAAAGCCGCTGTTTGACTGCTTGGTGCGGCTGCATGGCGCATAGCCGCCATCCGATAAGGCCAGACCAAGCTGGCATTGTGCGGGTATTGTTGCGCCCAAGGTCAGTCTAGAGGGCGCTGCATTTATAATTCGTCTTTTGGAGTTTTCAGACCATGCGCCTGCTGGGAAAAGCCCTCACTTTCGACGACATCTTGCTCGTGCCCGCCTTCTCTGAAGTGCTGCCCAAAGACACGAGCCTTGCCACCCAATTCACCCGCAACATCCGTTTGGGCTTGCCGCTGGTTTCAGCCGCGATGGACACCGTGACCGAAGCGCGTTTGGCCATCGCCATTGCGCAAGAGGGCGGCATCGGCATCATCCAC
>CAZUUN010000154.1:0-3676 GCA_964622735.1 uncultured Burkholderiaceae bacterium
TGTTATGTGAAGTTGCTGCCAAATTCTAGCATCGGTGGCAAGCGCTGTAAGTCAGTGTAAGCCTTGAACTGCCGCTGACCTGCCGTTGAACTCAGGCTCACTTGGAGATAGTGATGCTTTCGCCCGCAACCGTGGCCATGCTTTGGCCCATTTGTATAGCGCGGCCAGCGCGCCATTCGGGGTCGAACTTGAGGTTGGCGCGATTGGCCCAGCACAGCACCACGGTCGAGCCCAGCATAAAGCGGCCAATTTCATCGCCTTGGGCAAACTGCGGCGCGGTGCTGCCCTCGTAGTCCCAAGCTTGAATGAGCCCCAAGCGCTGCGCGTTCACGCGGCCATGCCAAACCGTGGCCATGCTGCCCACGATGGTGGCGGCAACAAAGACCACAGCCAGCGGGCCGTGGGCGGTGTCGAAGTGGCAAACCAAGCGCTCGTTGCGGGCGAACAAGCCTGGAATGTTTTGCGCCGTGAGCGGATTGACTGAATACAAATCGCCTGGCACATAGACCATGCGGCGCAGCGTGCCCGCGCAGGGCAGGTGGATGCGGTGGTAATCCTTGGGGCTGAGGTAGAGCGTGGCAAAGTCGCCGTTGGCATAGGTGCGCGCTGCGTCTGCGTCGCCGCCTAAGAGCGCCAGCAAGCTGTAGTCGTGGCCCTTGGCCTGAAAAACGCGCTCGCCCGCAATTTGCCCCAACTGGCTGACCGTGCCATCAACCGGGCTGACCCAAGTGCTGTTAGCCAGCGGGCGCGCCGTGGGTTTGAGGGCGCGGGTGAAAAAATCGTTGAAGGTTTCGTAAGCGGTGGGGTCTTCTTGCTGCGCCTCTTGCATATTCACGCCGTAGCGTTTGATAAAGGTGTTGATCGCCCATTGCGTGGTGTTGCCAAAGGCGCCATTGGCAAAGCGGCCAGCCAGTTCGGTCATGGCTTGTTTGGGCATGCAGCGCTGCGTGAATAAAAAGAAACGGTCTTTAAAGCTGAGATGATTCATGATGCGGTCTAGGTTTTTATGGGCTCTATTATGAACAAACTATGCTGAGCAAAATTTCGCTTTATGTGCGCATGACGCGCCCCGGTTTTTTACTCGTCACGCCGCTGGCTTGCGGCTTGGGGCTGGCCTGTGCCTATGCCAGTGGTGTGCCGCTGCACGCACCCACGGCGCTGCTGACTGTGTGCTTGGCCACGCTGCTGCACGCGGCGGCCAATGTACACAACGATTACGAAGATGCGCGCAAGGGCAGCGATGCCATCAACACCAGTGCGGTGCGGCCTTTTTCGGGCGGTGCGGGCTTGATTCAGGCACAAGAAGTGACTGCACAGCAAACGCGGCAATTTGCCTTTGCCCTGTTTGCCGTGGTGGCCATCGGCGGGCTGTGGCTGCTGGCGCAAGTGGGCGTGGGTATCTTGTATGTGGGCTTGGCTGGCGTCTTGCTGGCTTGGGCTTATTCAGCGCCGCCCTTAGCGCTGATGTCGCGCGGCTTGGGCGAGTTGGCCGTGGCGCTGGCCTGGTGGCTGATGGTGCTGGGCGCGGATTTCGTGCAGCGCCAAAGCTTTGCGCTAGAGCCGCTGCTCTTGGGCGCGCCTTATGCCTGTTTGATGGCCAATGTGCTACTGATCAATGGTCTGCCCGATGCAGCGGCCGATGCCCAAGTGGGCAAGCGCACGCTGGTGGTGCGTTTGGGCGCGCGCGGCGCGGCAGCTGTGTATGCGCTGCTCTTGCTCAAAGCAGCCGCAGTGCTGTGGTTTGCGCAGTGCTACTTAGGCTTGCCCGCGACAGTGCTGTGGGCGCTGGCGCCTTTGCTCTTGGGTGTTGTCGCCTTGATTTTCTTGCTGCTCGCCATCGCAGGCCGCGCTTCGCTCAAACCCGCTATCGCGCTGACGATAGCCACCGTGCTGCTGCATGGTGCGGTCTTAGTGCTAGCCTTATTCCTGGCCTCAGTGGTCTAAAAACACATTTTTAATAGCATTTAATGTCTTTTAAGCCGTCAATCCTGCCTGAGAAGCTATGAATTTAGTACTGATCATTGGTGCTTTATAAGTGTTAATGCCTAGCTTTAATCGGCCTTGTTGCAGTATAGAATGCAATAAACCCCTAGCTGCTGCGACGAAAGGCTGTGCATATGGACCGTTATTTGGTGGTGTCATCCGATGGACATGCGGGCTTGCCGCCCGAGCGTTACCGTGAATACTTGGAGAGCAAATACCACGCGCAGTTTGACGCGGTGGTGCAGGCCGAAATCAAAAAGCGCGAAGAGCACGAAAAGCTCTTCTTGCTGAATGACTTCAACGACAAATGGCGCGCCAAAGCGGGCATAGGCTTAGACGGCGCTTGGGACGGCAAGATCCGCAACCAAGTGCTAGACGCCGATGGCGTGGTGGCCGAAGTGCTGTTTCCGGATGGCATTACCGAGCGCAACGCGCCACCCTTTGGCGCCGATGTGGGACTCAAGCCCTACGGCGTGGACCCCGAGCTGCAATGGGCAGGCGCACGCGCCCACAACCGCTGGCTGGCCGAGTTTTGCCAAGCCGACCCCGTGCGCCGCATAGGGCTGGCCGTGATCCCCGCCATGTACGACATGCAGGCCAATCTGCGCGAGATTCAATGGGCCAAAGACAATGGCCTCAAGGGCGTGTTTTTGCCCAGCCTGACCGACGGCCACAAAGCCTATAACCACCGCGACTGGTGGCCGATGTGGAAGCTGCTGCAAGACTTGAAAATGCCGGTGAACTTTCACTCAGGCGCTAGCCCTGCGATGGATACCAGCCAGCCGGGCTGGATCGGCAGCTTTTTGTGCGAATACCCGTTTTGGCTCACGCGCCCGATGTGGCAAATGATTTTTGGCGGCGTGTTTGAAGAGTTCAAAGAGCTGAAAGTCTGCTTTGTCGAAGCCGGCGGCGAGTTCTGGTTCCCGTGGATGCTGCAACTAATGGATGTGCGCGCCAGCGTCAAACACACCAGCGGCAAGCTCGGCGACTACAACAGCAATCTGACGATGAAGCCGAGCGACTACTTCCGTAAGCACATGTTTGTGGGTTGCTCGGCACTGCCTGACGAAAACAGTACCAAAGACTATTACGACATCGGCATCGCGCACATTTTGTGGGGCACCGATTACCCGCACCCGGAGGGCACTTGGCCCGCGACGCTAGAGAAAATGGTCACCAGCTTGGGCGGCTTGCCAGAGGCCGACATTCAGCAAATGTTCGCGGGCAATTTGCTCGAAATCTACGATGTCAACGCTGCGCCTATGTGGGAGCTAGCGGCAAAAATCGGTCCGCTCAAATCTCGCTTTGCGGCGCGTGCGGCTTGATCCATATTCAGTCAGTGTTTGATGAATGCTTTTAAAAGAATAGCTGCTCAGGCAGCTTTGACGGCCTAAAACACCAAATTGGCTTAAAAAACAGGCTAAAAGCTAAAGGGACAAGAATGCAGGACTGGCGCGGTGTGAATGAGTTTTTGGAGGTCGTGGGGCGCGGCAGCTTTACCAAAGCTGCGGCGCAGCTGCAGCTGTCCAAATCCTATGTCAGCCGCATCGTCAGCGATTTGGAAGAGCGCCTGGGCGCGCAGCTGCTGGTGCGCAATACGCGGCGCTTGGCACTCACCGCTGCAGGCGAAAAATTCTACGAGCGCTGCCTGCAAATGCGCAGCATTTATGTCGAGGCCGAGCGCGAGCTGGGC
>CAZUUN010000155.1:0-3675 GCA_964622735.1 uncultured Burkholderiaceae bacterium
GCGGCCTAGCGACGCGTGCCACAGGCTTTAAGAACTGACGCGTTTGCGCCACCATGTCTTCGAGCAAGAGGTCGGGTTTGAGTGGATGCTCGATGCTGCGCGCCCACTGCCCCAGCAATTGCGCCCAAGCGTGCAAAGCGCGGGCGCTGGGCGCGGGTGGCAAATCAGCCAGCGCAAAGTAGCGCGGGGCAGCATGCACCTTGGCGCACCACAAATCGTGGCAGAGCTTTTGCAGCGCGTCGAGCGCAGTTTGCGGACTGCAATCGGCCAGCGCCGTTGCCTGCCCCTGCGCCAGCGCGCGCGGCAGCTCGGGCCAGCGGGCGGCCAAGCCGCTGCCCAGCCACATGTCTGCATCCAGCGGGCGGCCACCAGCGGCGCGCAGGGCATTGGCCAAGACGGCAGCATCGGCTTTGGGATGTTGGTTGCGCAAATAGTGCAGCGCTTCATCAGGCGCGGGCCAAGTCAAAGTCAAACTGCTGCAACGGCTGCGAATGGTGGGTAGCAATTGCTCGGCCGCTTCGGTAATCAGTAAGAGCTTCACATTGCCTTGCGGCTCTTCCAGCGTTTTTAAGAATGCGTTGGCTGCTGGTATGGACATGGCCTCAGCCGGATAGACCAAGACCACTTGGCCGCGCGCGCGCGCGCTGGTTTGCTCGGTGCTGGCAACGACATCGCGCACTTGGTCTATGCCTATGGTTTTGCGCGGTTTGCGTTTTTTCTCGTCTAGGTCTTTTTGCGCTTTCTCATCCAGCGGATAGCCCTGCTCTAGCGCCATGGTTTCGGGCAGCAGATAAAAGCAATCAGGGTGGGTGTGGCTGGCGAGTAAACGGCAAGAGGCGCAGCGGCCACAGGCGCTGCCATCAGCTTCGCGCTGCTCGCACAATTGCGCCGCGGCAAACTGCTCGCCCAACAGCCTTTGCCCCAAACCGCTCGGTCCCTGAATCAAAACGGCATGGCTTTGCCCAGCCAGCAGTTGTTGCAAGCTGCGCTGTAACCAAGGCGCGAGAGTGGCGGTCATATTCAGAGTGTTCTTTGTCAAAAAAGATTCTAAATAATCGTAGGTTCAAACACGAAGTGAGACGCCGTTCGGTTTAATAGCTACTTGCGTCATCAATCTTCACGCAGGATGTAGTGCAAGCCATCTTCCGTTTCTACGGCCACCCACACTTGTTCGGAAACCAACTCATCCAGCAATTCAGAGGCGCGGTTGTAGCCGACTTTCAATTGCCGCTGTAAAAATGCGACACTAAATACACGATTAGGCTGTACACGGTGAGCCTGAAAAGAAATCTTCACGGCTTCGTCATACAAATTTTTGTCTGTCATAAATTCATTTTTACAGTAATGCCGAGCCTCTTCTAGTCTAGTTCGGCCGCAGCTTGTTGATCTCTTCCCTCGATGCAACTCAGTCTATTGAAGAATCAGGGTTTTGGATACGCATTAAGTCCAAGTTGTGCTGTTGGGAAAAACAAGCAATCGCATGCACTGCCACCCTTAGCTGCGCTAGGGAATGGCCTGATGATCCAGTTGCTATCATAGTAGCTATCGCAATAAAACTTGCTGATAGCCATCTTGAAGCCGTCACAAAAAATCACGCGGCACTCCCTGAGAGCCCTCACTGGATTTTATAGAATGCTTTCATACTGGCAACACTTGAGGATAGTCTGCCATTTTCACCCCTAGATCGACAAAATGTGTCGCATACGATCGGGCATACGCGTTGCACAAAGTAAACGCCGATGAGTTTCCTGGGTTTTCCAGCGATTGCGTGGTCGACTCTTCAAGCACCCACCTTGTACGACGCGATATGCCCTAGGGGCCGCGACAATAAAGTCAATTCTTCAACGCAAACGATGGCATCACATTTCATCCGGTCCGCAGCCTTGCCGAGGCAAATCCGTATAGCCCTTGAGCAGTTATCCGTAACACGAGATGGTCAATGCATTTAAAGCACGCCACGCTGGGCTTTGCCCTTGCCTTTACAACCAACGATGATCTATGCAAAGACGGTGATGGTCTACAGAATGACGGCTGGCGCCAGTTTGAATGTGTGGATGCATTGCTGGAGGCTGGATGGGTCATAGACTAAAAAATATCTACGAGAGGATGCTGGGTGCGTAACTTTTCAAAATCCAAACTACTGGCCTTCCGCCAATGTCCTAAGCGCCTCTGGCTGGAAATTCAAAGGCCTGACTTGCGCGAGGATTCGGCGGCCACAGAAGTCAACTTTCAGATAGGCCATCAGGTCGGCGACATTGCTCGACAAATTTATGACCCAAAAAACCTGGGCGCCTTGATTGACGTGCCTAGCGAAGGCATCAAACAAGCGCTTGAGCGCACCGAGCAGTTAGTCAAGCTCAGTCACCCCATTTTTGAGGCTGGGTTCTGTGCTGGTGGCGCGCTGGCATTTGTCGACGTCATGCTGCCAAAGCTTGTTGATGGCAAACAGGTTTGGGACATGGTGGAAATCAAGTCTTCTACTAGCATCAAGGACTATCACCGCGACGACTTAGCGGTGCAGGCCTTTGTGGCTCAGTCAGCAGGCGTTGCTTTGCACCGCATTGCATTGGCACACATTGACCGTTCTTGGATTTACCCAGGCAATGCTGACTACAGCGGACTCTTGGTCGAGGCCGATCTGACAGTAGAAGCACTCTCGCGCACCGAAGAAGTCAGCGACTGGATAGAACAGGCACATGAAACGGCTACCAGTCTTACCGAGCCAGCTATAGAAACAGGATCGCATTGCGACATTCCCTATACTTGCGGTTTTTATAGCTACTGCAGTCGCAATGCGCCCAAAGCACAGCACCCTATCCACTGGCTGCCGAATTTTGGTGCCAAAGGGCAAACACTGGCGGCACAGGGCGTGATTGAACTGTCTGATGTGGACGATGATCTACTCAACCCAAGACAGCTACGCGTAAAGGCTCATACCTTAGCCAATACAGTTTACTTTGATGCCGTAGGTGCCGCCACCGATTTGGCTGTGCACCCGTTGCCAGCCTATTTCTTAGACTTTGAGACTATTCAGTTTGCAGTGCCCATTTGGAAAGGCACGCGGCCATACCAGCAAAACACATTCCAGTTCAGCCTGCACACCCTGTCTGAATCTGGTCAGCTTGACCACATCGAGTTTCTTGATCTCTCCGGCGGCGATCCATCTGAGCCATTTGCTAAGGCTTTGATCGAAAGCTGCGGTACCAGTGGCCCAATTTATGTTTATAACGCTGCGTTTGAGAGATCTCGCATCAACGAACTTTCCACGCGTTATCCGAGTTTGAGCAACGAGCTACTGACTATCAATGCTCGCGTAGTTGATTTACTGCCCATCGCCAGAGAGCGCTACTACCATCCTAGTCAACAAGGGAGTTGGAGCATCAAAAAGGTGTTGCCAGCTGTGGTGCCCGAACTGAGCTACGACGCGCTGGATGGCGTGCAAGATGGCGGCATGGCTATGAATGCTTTTCTGGAAGCCATTCACCCCAACACCACCTTGGAGCGCAAGAACCAAATTGAGAGGCAACTGCTGGCCTACTGCAAGCTGGACACCTATGCCATGGTGCGCCTGTGGCAAGTGTTTGCCGGCCACAGTGATTTGAAACTCTAATTGGCTACCATCATGCCAAACCGCCCTGATTCGTTGGAAAAATTGCAGCTCACGCATGAGTTACT
>CAZUUN010000156.1:0-3670 GCA_964622735.1 uncultured Burkholderiaceae bacterium
TTAATTTGCGCGATCAGGCTTTTCGCTTGTGCTTCGTCATCGACCAAAATGTGGCGCGAGTGGAACTCTTTACCCGTCGGCGTCATCGCGGCTACGGCTTTATCGTACTCGGCGCGGGCTTCGGCCTCCGTAGGTTTGTTCTTTTTCGCATACTCGCTGAACATGGTGTTGATCATGATGGATTGCTTGGCAAACTCCATCTCAGTCTTGTACGCGGGGGCGGCTTCAACACCGCGGCGTTGGGCTTCTTGTGCCAAGATCTCTTGGTTGATCATTTTGTCGCGCAGTTCGCCGCGAATTTGTGCGTCGCGCTCAGGTGTGACTTCTTCCTTCTGGTTCGCTAGGATTTTCTCTAACATGAAGTCAAAGCGCGCTTTGGGAATAGGCTTGCCGTTCACAAGTGCAAGGTTTTGCGCTGAGGCTGCTGTGCCTAAGGCCAGCAGCACGGTTGCTGCCACAAGGGTATAAGCTTTTTTCATTAAGCGCGAAGCTCCAAATAAGATAAGAAAAACTAAAAATGCCGGTGAAGTATCGCAGAATTTGCGCAGCCCTTAAAAGAGCCGTGGTTTTTCTACTCCGCCGGCCCACTGTCTATGATGACCGCATGCAAGCCCGCCTCAATAAAAGGCGCAAGCGCGGCATAAACCAAACGGTGCTGCGCGACTTTGGACAAAGCTGCAAACTGCACCGCGCGGATGAAGATGTGAATATGGCTGAGCGCTAAACCATCGGGGTTGCCCGCATGGCCGGCGTGCTCAGCGCTGTCATCGCGCACTTGCAGTTGCGCGGGGTTCAGCTGCTCGCGCAGGCTTAGCTCTATTTCGCTCAAACGATAGGGTGAAGTGCTCATGGATTTTCTTCTGTTTGCGGCATGTGTTTAGCAATCAACACCGCTTGTACAATAGCGAAGCCGAGCCACAAGAGGCGGCTCCAGAGTTTAAAGTCCATCCACTGGTCGTAGCTTTGGTAGATGACGATGTAGGCATTCAGCGCCGCCATCAGCAAGCAGAATGCGATCCACATCATGGCCAAGCGTTGCCAAATCGGGTCGGGCAGCTCAATGCGGCTACCCAGCATCATTTTGAGGGGGTTTTTTTGCCAGATGTGCATCCCCGCCAGTAATGCGAGGGCAATACCGATTTCTAAAAAGGTCGGCCACCATTGCAAAATTTTCTCGTTGCGAAAGTAAAGCGAGACTGAACCAAAGCAAACAACCGCGAAGAGCGTGAATTTTTGGATGGCTTCGAGTTTGCGGCCTTGCAGCAAATAACTCAGCAACATTTGCACACAAGTAGCGATTAAGAGCACGCCGATGGCAAAAAACTTGCCTTTGATTTTGTAAGCGAGAAAAAACAAAACGAGGGGAATAAAATCTAAGAGAGCAAGCATGGCGTGGGTATTGAGGCGTCTAAGCTCTTTAGGGAGCGGGTTGTTTAGCCGTTGGTGGCGGAAAGCTGCTGCCAAACATGGCCCACAAGCTGCAAATAAAAATACTGCTGGCGGTAATCAAACCCAGTGCATAGGCAAAAGGGTGTAAGAGCATCAAATTGGCCACAAGGGCGCTGGCGCCAAAGCACAAGAGGCCAAAAACCAAGAGCGCCGCCAAGCTGCGCCAAATAGAGTGCAAGGCAAAGAACAAAGCCTTGCCGGGGTTGATGGCAAAGCAAAAGCTGAGCATATTGGCGCGTGTGAAAAGCAAAAAAAGCAAAGCAAAAATCGGCGCCATGGCGAGTACAACCCCAGCCAATTGCGGCGCACTTTGCGCCAAGCGCTCGATCTCGGCGCTATCGAGCGTTGTTTGGTTTTGTGACAGGGCGGCAATTTGCTCCAGCACTTGCCAGCTATCGCCCGCTAAGCTGCGTAGCAAGTAGTACGACAGACTGAGCGCCAAGGCATAGAGTACGCCTAAGAGCAAAGTGGCGCGCAAACGCGGCAAGTTTTGTTGACTCGGGCCCCAGACAAAGGGCGCAAAAATGCTGTGCGGCAGCGGGTGCACGCCTTGGCTGACCGAGAACACCGCATACATGGCACCAGCCGTGAGGCCAGGCACGGCGATCAAGGCCAAAGCGCCGCCCACGACCGGGATTAAGCCCAAGAGCATGGGCGTCATGATGAGCAAAATGGCGATGCTGCTGAGCGCCCAAGGCTTGAGCCAAAAGAGCTGAAAACCCGTTTTAAGCCAACGCCAGCCATCGACGGCTGTGGGGGGCAAAAAAATGGGCGTAAGAGGGCGTGGCGGCGCAGGATCGATAGGATCGGTGGTCATAGTGGCTTTAGTGCGGCTCTAGTTGCATCAATACGCGCTCAAAGTGGCTGGGGTCGTGGGCTTGCAGCATCGCGGCATCGCGCGGCAGATGGAAGTCCCACAGGCGCGAAGTCCAAAAGCGCAAGGCGCCCGCGCGGCGCATGGCGGGCAACATCTCGCGCTCAGTGGCGCTTAAAGGCCGCACGGCGTTATAAGCATCGACAAAAGCGGCCAAGCGTGTGGGTTCGGTCGCGCCAGTTGCGTGGTCTATGCACCAGTCGTTCAGGCAAATGGCGATATCGAAGACAAACGCGTCGATGCCCGCAAAGTAAAAATCGAAGAAGCCAGTCAGCTCATCGCCGACGAACATCACATTGTCTCGGAACAAATCGGCATGAATCGCGCCGCTGGGCAGGCTGGCATAAGCCGCCGTTTGTTGCAGTGCTTCTTGTTCAGCCACTGCCCGCGCCAGCAGCGCGGTTTGTGCGGGCTGCAAAAACGGCACGATGCTGGGCAGCGTTTCTTTGACCCAAGCCAAACCGCGCAAATTGGCCTGCTGGCGCGGCAAGTCTTGTGCGGCCAAATGCATGCGCGCCAACATAGCACCGACCGCGGCGCAGTGCTGCACTTGCGGGGCAAGTTGACTTTTGCCTGGCAGTTTATTCACCAGCGTGGCGGGCTTGCCCAGCAGCGTGTGCAAAATCTCGCCTTGCGGATCGGCTTGTGGATCGGGCACTGGTATGCCTTTGCCCGCCAAATGCTTCATCAAATGCAGGTAAAAGGGCAGTTGCTCAAAGCTCAAACGCTCGAAAATAGTCAGGACAAAATCGCCGCGCGCGCTGCTGGCAAAGTAATTGGTGTTCTCGATGCCGCCTTGGCAGCCTTGCAAGTGGGTCAGGGTGCCCAGCTCCAGCTTGTCGAATAAGGTTTGCGCCAGCTCGGGCGTAACGATGGAATAAACGGCCATAAGAAAAGAGCGCATGGTGGCTCCGAGCTTGCAAGCCCGAGCGCAGCGCTAAATATCCATTAAAAATCTAAAAGTTTCCAAGTGCGATTGGTCGAGCCACTCTTGGGCATATCGCGCTGCGCGGGGCTTTGCTCACCAGTGGCAGGCTGAACCGAGTAGGGGCGCAGTTTCGGGTTGGTCGGGCGCACTTCGATCGATTGCGTCTGGCCGCGCACCCGCACTTCTTCAATCACCACAGATTTTTCGCTGTGGGTGATGTGCTCGACCTGTGCTTCGGTTTTGCCTTTCTTCGCAAGGGGCGCAGCCGCTGTTTCAGCCTGCGCCGAAAAGTGCAGCCCCAGCAAGCTGAGAGCCAAAAGCAGGGTAGCAGGGCGTTTGCCTAGTTTGAACATAAGACCACCGTAAAAGTGAAGCCGCACGCATGCGCGCGTAAGGCGCTTATCTTAACGGATATGCAG
>CAZUUN010000157.1:0-3658 GCA_964622735.1 uncultured Burkholderiaceae bacterium
TTGCTAGCGTCTACAGCAGCGCCTCCCGCAGTTACGCCTTGCGTAGGACAAGCAGGATTCGTTACTGGCACGCCCCCTGCGCCACGCAAGTCACCGCAGAAACGGATGGTGCTGGCGCGTTGGTCACGCGTGTACTGGCCTTTGCGAATTTGCGTTTTCAATTCGGTCGCGCCATCGATGCGCCACAAATGCGACAACCCTAAAGTGCCCGCTGTGCCATGGTTGTAATCGCTGGCCATGCCGAAATAAGCAGTAGGTTTAAGACCAGGCAAAGTCACTCGGTCTTGGGGGTTGGGTCCCGTTGCGAGCCAAGGCAAACCATAATTCATGCCATTGCGGTTGTTCAAATAAGTCACTTGCGCTTGCAGTTCGTGCTCCATGCCTATGCCAGTGCGCACAGCCAGTGCCAAGCCGCTTTTATCGATGCTGCTGCCCGCGCCATTGTTGTCGGCTTTGGTGTGCATGGCGGTTAAGCGCAAGGCGCTCGATTCGCCCAGCACCTTGTTCACATCGGCCTCTAGGCGTTTGTAGTCAAAGCTGCCAACGGTGACATCGATTTGGTTCTCGTCCATCAAATGCGGCTCTTTGCTCGCTTGATTGACTGCGCCGCCTGTGGAACCACGGCCAAAGAGCATAGACGCCGAGCCGCGCAGCACTTCGATGCGATCCAAGTTGAAATTGTCGCGGTCATAGAACGCTGGGTCGCGCATGCCGTCTAAATAAATATCACCTGTTTGCGCCAGCGAGAAGCCGCGCAGGCGAATGTCTTCTTCGCCGCCCTCGGCCGCCAAAAAGGTCACGCCTGAAGTGTTTTTCAGCGCTTCTTTCAAAGTGTCTATGCGGCGATCATCCAGCAGTTTTTCTGTCACCACGGTGACCGATTGTGGAATATCACGCAGCTTTTGCTTGCCCTTGCCGATCGTCGCTTGCGTTGCGCGCACGCTGTCTTTGCCTTGCGCTTGCACGCGCTGGCCCGTCACCACCACGGTGCCGAGGGTTTTTTCTTGAACTGCAGGCGCAGCTTGCGCCATGGCGCTGACGGAGCCGGCTAAGAGCAAAGCGCCGAGGGTTTTTTCTTTCATCATCAACTTTCTGGGAGCTAGTAATTCAAACTGGGTGCGATAGTATCACAAATACGAATCATTCTCATTAAGATTCCATAAATTTATTTGGGGCTTTAGGGCTGCTGTGGGGCGCTAGCGGGTGCGGGTGTGAGATGTCTCTACAATTCTTCCCATGCAAACACTCGCCGAACTTCAGTCTTTTCCCACCAGCAGCGCCACCGCGCAAAACGCCCAAACGCGCATGGCGATAGCCGAGCAGTATTTGCTCCAGCCCTATGGCTTGGGCCACGCGGATTTGCGCCAAGCGCTGGATGTGATGCGCAGGCGCGGAGTAGATGACGCCGATTTGTACTTTCAATACACGCGGTCTGAGTCGTGGAGCCTAGAAGAAAGCGTCGTCAAAAGCGGCTCCTTCGGCATCGATCAGGGGGTGGGCGTGCGCGCCGTCAGTGGCGAGAAAACAGCTTTTGCTTATTCAGACGACATCAGCTTGGCCGCGCTCTTAGATGCCGCGCACCAAGTCAAAACCATCACTGCCCAAGGCCAAGACGCCCGCGTGAAAGCGGCGAGTAAAAAACTAGCGCCCGCGCGTGCGCTTTATGAGCCGCAAGACCCGAGCGCGAGTTTGGGCAGTGCCGAGAAAGTCGCGCTGCTCGAACGCATAGAAAAAATGGCGCGCGCCGCCGACCCGCGCGTGGTGCAAGTCATGGCGGGTTTGGCGACCGAGTTTGATGTGGTCTTGGTCGCGCGCGCCGACGGCCTGTTGGCGGCTGATGTGCGGCCGCTGGTGCGCTTGTCGCTGACCGTGGTGGCTGAGCAAAAAGAAGGCGGCAAGCCGCGCCGCGAAACCGGTTCGTCGGGCGGTGGCGGGCGTTTGGGCTTGGCTTATTTTGACGACGCCCTGCTGGCGCGCTATGTGCAAGAGGCCGTGAGTCAAGCCATCACCAATTTGGCTGCGCGTCCAGCGCCTGCGGGCGAGATGACAGTGGTCTTAGGCCCCGGCTGGCCCGGTGTGTTGTTGCACGAAGCGGTGGGCCACGGCCTAGAGGGCGACTTCAATCGCAAAGGCTCATCAGCTTTTAGCGGCATGATAGGCAAACGCGTAGCGGCCAAGGGCGTGACGGTGCTCGATGATGGTACTTTGCACCAGCGCCGTGGTTCGCTCAATGTGGATGATGAGGGCCACGAGACCCAGCGCAATGTGTTGATTGAAGACGGAATTTTGCGCGGCTATATGCAAGACGCGATGAATGCGCGTTTGAGCCATAGCCCAAGCACCGGCAATGCGCGCCGCGAGAGCTATGCCAGCGTGCCCATGCCGCGCATGACCAATACCTATATGTTGGGTGGCCAGCACACGCCAGAAGAAATCATCGCCAGCATAGACAAAGGCATTTATGCCAGCAATTTTGGGGGCGGTCAGGTCGACATCACCTCAGGTAAATTTGTGTTCTCTGCCAGTCAGGCTTTTTGGGTCGAGAAGGGCAAGATTCAATACCCGATCAAAGGCGCGACGCTGATCGGCGCTGGCCCTGAAAGCCTGAAAAAAATCAGCATGATAGGCAATGACAGCGCCCTCGATTCGGGTGTAGGCGTGTGCGGTAAAGAGGGCCAGAGCGTGCCCGTGGGGGTGGGGCAGCCGACGCTGCGCATTGAAGGCTTGACCGTCGGCGGTACTGCTTAAAGACTGAAAGGCTTAAATAGCTTAATAAGCGGGTTTAGGTAAGAGCTGGAAGGGCGGCTTTGTTGGCGCGCCGTGCTCAGATTCTTGGTGCCCTTGCTTGGCTTGGCCTTCAGCCGCGGATGCGCTGGTCATGGGGCTGGGCGCCAGTCCACCATCTAGGCCAATCACCAGGCCGTTTAATACGCTCGCCAGCCAGCTTTGCTCTTTGCTGGTAAAGACATATTGCTGCGGCTCGCGCGCCTTCATTTGCGCGTGGCTTTGTGGCACTGCCATACCAGCCATGCCTAGCGCCTGCGTCATCTGCGCCAGCGTCATGCCGACCACGGGTTCGCGCAAGCGCAGCGCCTCGGTGATTTCTTCGGGCGTGTTGCTGCGGGTGCGCCGTGCGGCAATGTTGTTGCGCAGCGCGGCATCGGTTTGGCCATTGGCCTCGGTCAGCGTCAGCGTTTTGCCGCTCTCGCTCGGGCAGCTTTTGTCTTGGTAGGCGATGCGGCCATTGGCTTGGACGCACTTATTCAGCGCGTAAACGGGGCTGGCTGCCAGTGCCAAAAAAGCCGCAGCAAAAAAAGATAGACGCATATGGCGTGTGTCTCAGGTTAATTGGGTTTGCATTTGCTGGCGCAGGTCTTTTTTCAGCACCTTGCCAGCCGCGTTCAGGGGCAGGCTTTCCATCTGCACAAAATGGCGTGGCACTTTGTAATTGGCCATATTGGCGCGTGACCAAGCCAGCAATTCTTTTGCGTCAAAGCTTGCACCCGCCTTGGGCACGATGCAGGCGACGCCGACTTCGCCCATGCGTTCATCGGGTATGCCAACTACTGCCACTTGGGCAATGCTGGGGTGGTCTGCCAACAAACGCTCAATCTCAGCCGGGTAGCAATTAAAGCCGCCGACGATGAACATGTCTTTC
>CAZUUN010000158.1:0-3648 GCA_964622735.1 uncultured Burkholderiaceae bacterium
GCGAAGGCGGCCGCACAGTAGGTTCAGGCGTTGTGGCTACGATCACGGCTTAATGTTGGACTTGGGTTCAGCCACGCGGGGCCTGCCCGGCGTGGTTAACCCTTCTTAAAGAAGGAAGACTCATGTCTAAACAGAAAATTCGCATCCGCCTCAAAGCGTTCGACTACAAATTGATCGACCAATCAGCAGCACAAATCGTGGATACGGCTAAGCGCACAGGCGCGATTGTCCGTGGTCCCGTACCACTGCCAACGCGCATGAAGCGTTTTGACATCTTGCGCTCGCCGCACGTGAACAAAACTTCACGCGACCAGTTAGAGATCCGCACGCACCAGCGCTTGATGGACATCATCGACCCCAACGACAAAACCGTTGATGCTTTGATGAAACTCGACTTGCCAGCTGGCGTTGATGTAGAAATCAAATTGCAATAAACCCCGTATTGCATTCAATCAAAAAAACCGCCTCACAAGGGCGGTTTTTTTATGGTGTAGTGACGATAAAATACTATACAAACGATAGCTGCTCAGGCAGGTTTGATGGCTTATTTCTCGAAAAACACCACTTAAAACTTCAGTTTAGGCTGTTTGATCTGCTGCACATAATCAGGATTGACGATATTGATGGGCTTGCCCTCAATAAAGCTGACCGCGCTGTCGAAGGCCAGCGAGAAATAATTCTCGTAATTGCTCTTCTCAACATAGGCGATATGGGGTGTGCAGATGCAGTTTTCGGCACGCAGCAACGTTTGCCCTTGCAAAATAGGCTCGGTATCAAACACATCGATCGCCGCCAAACCGGGACGCCCTTTGTTCAGTGCGATCAAAAGGGCATCGGTTTCGATCAACTCGGCGCAAGCGGTGTTGAGCAGCAGCGCGGTAGGTTTCATCCTGCTCAAATCGGCGAGTTTGACGATGCCTTTGGTTTCAGGCGTTGAGCGCAAATGGATGCTGAGCACATCGCTCTGGCTAAACAGCTCTTCTTTGCTCTCAAACATGGCGTAACCATCTGCTGCGGCAGCCTCTAGCGACTGCGCACGCCCCCAAATATGCACTTGCATACCGAAGGCCCTGGCGTAGCCTGCCATCAGTTTGCCGATCTCACCATAACCCCAAATACCCAATGTTTTGCCGTGCAGCAACTCGCCCAAGCCAAAGTTGGTGGGCATGGAGGCGGCTTTCAAACCCGACTGCTGCCAAATACCGTGCTTGAGATTGCTGATGTATTGCGGCAAGCGGCGCATGCTGGCCATCATCAGCGCAAAGGCAAACTCGGCGGCGGCGCGTGGATTGCCGCCACCAGCCGCAACGGCAATGCCGCGCGCGGTACAGGCCGCGACATCGAGGTGCGGGCCTATGGGGCCGGTTTGCACGATAAGCTTGAGTTTTGGAAGTTTTTCAATCAGCTGCGCGCTGATGCTGGTGCGGGCACGAATCAAGACGATGACCTCGGCATCGCGCAGGCGCACCGCCAGCTGGCCTATGCCCTTGACCGTATTGGTGTGTACTTTCGCCGAGTAGTTATCGAGCTTGCTGGCGCATTGCAATTTGCGCACCGCGTCTTGATAATCATCGAGGATGAGAATATTCATGGATACTGGTGGTGGGTCGCTAAAAGTGCAGCCGGGCCAAAACTGCGGCTTGGTGCTGATGGAAACAATGACGATAATACAGGCTAAGCACCATTGTGCCGCCTATTGGCGCTAATTTTTTAGGAGCATACCGCATGCGCGCTTTCTTTTCTGTTTTAGGCATACTCGTGGCTTTGCTCATCGTCGGTCTGCTGGCAAAAACCATGCTGCGCAGCGGCGCGACGGGTGCCGCACCCGCGGGTTTGGCGAATCAGGCTTCGGACGGCACGATCACGCTCAAGGTTGATCCAAGCGCCAACGCCGCCGTACAAAGCCAACAGCTGCAGCAACAAATCAAGTTGCAAATCGAGCAAACGCAGCGCGAATCGGCCCAGCGCCAATTGGACGCAGAATAAACGTCAGCATGTCGGTCGCTCCGTTTTTGCAGTTGGCGCTTGCGCAAGCGCGGGCCGCGCAAGCCCTGGGCGAAGTGCCCGTGGGTGCGGTGCTGGTACACCAAGATCAAGTCATCGCTGTCGGGCATAACCGCTGCATCATGGACCACGATGCCAGCGCCCATGCTGAAGTTGTGGTGCTGCGCCAAGCGGGCCAAGCTCTGGGCAATTACCGCCTGCAAGATTGCGATTTGTATGTGACGCTGGAGCCCTGCGCCATGTGTGCGGGCGCCATGGCCCATGCGCGGCTGCGGCGCGTGGTCTATGGGCTGAAAGACCCACGCGCTGGTGCTGCGGGTAGCGTCCTCAATGTGCTGCAAGACAGCGGCATCAGCCACCAAGTAGCGGCCAGTGACGCGCAAGCGCTGGCTGAAGTGCCCGCCTCTTTGCGCCGGGAGCTGGCGCAACTGTTGCCGCATTTTTTTCAGGCCAAACGCCAAGCACAAAGCGCACTAGCCCTGCCCTTGCGACCCGATGCCTTGCGCACGCCAGCGGCTGCTTTTGCCAACTTGGCACTGCCCGCACCCAGCCATTACAGCCAAAATTTGCCCGCGCTTGCGGGTTTGCGCCTGCACTATTTCGACAGCGGCGCGCCCGCTGGGCTGAGCACCTACCCCACTTATCTGTGCCTGCACCACGGCTCCAACTGGTCTATTGCTTTCAGTGATTTTTTTGCGCAGCACGCAAACCAAGCGCGCGTGCTGGCGCCTGATTTGATTGGCTTTGGCATGTCGGACAAGCTCAAAAAAAGCAGCGCCTACAGCCTGGACTGGCATGCGCAAGTTCTGTGCGAATGGATGGACTATTGGGCGCAAGAGCAGGCGCTGGATTTGGAAGCAGTGCAATTGGTGTTGCAAACGCCTGCGCACCCGCTGCTACCGGCTTTGCTGGCGCGTGCGCCTTATTTGGCTGCGCGTGCGCCGCAAATCATCGCGCCCGCAAAAAATGCGTATTGCGATTTGCCTTATCCCGATCAAGGGCACAAAGCGGCTCTAGCACTCTTAAAAATCTCATAAAGCTATTTTTAAGATCGAAATCGACCATTCAGGCCGTCAAACCTGCCTGAGAAGCTATTGATTTAATAGCTTATGCCCGCTTGTTTTGCTCAAGCAACTCGCGCACCACACGCTCGACGCCCTGCTTCCAATCGGGCAAGTGCAAATCAAAGCTGGAGGTCAGCTTAGTGGTGCTCAAGCGGCTGTTGTGCTGGCGCTTGGCCGGCCGTGGGTAGTCTTTGCTCGTGATGGCTTGGATCGCGCTGCTATCGGCCAAGCGGATAGGCGCGCCATAAGCGCGCGCAGTTTCAATCACAAAGCTGGCGTATTCGTGCCAATTGGTGTGGCCGTTCGCTGCCAAGTGGTAGAGGCCGCCGAGGTGCTCGTCGCGCATACAAGCGCGTATCGCCAGCGCGGTGATATCGGCAATCAGCTCGGCGCCCGTGGGCGCACCTTCTTGGTCCATGATGACGGATAAGCTCTCGCGCTCTTGCGCCAAGCGCAGCATGGTTTTAAGGAAGTTCTCGCCGCGCGCGGCATAAACCCAACTGGTGCGAAAAATCAAATGCTTGCAGCCGCTGGCACGCACGGCGATCTCACCCTGTAGCTTGCTTTCGCCATACACATT
>CAZUUN010000159.1:0-3621 GCA_964622735.1 uncultured Burkholderiaceae bacterium
AGCGGCGAATACGCCATGCTGATGGCAGCGGCACAAAACGGCTGGCTCGACAAAGACGCAACCATGATGGAAAGCTTGCTCGCCTTCAAGCGCGCCGGTGCTGATGCCATCTTGACCTACTTCGCCCGCGACGCCGCACGCCTGCTGGCGCAGCGCTAAGCGGCTGCTTGAATTGTGCTAACATATTCTTCATGCGCAACTTGTTTTATTTTCACTTTTGCTTCTCAGTCTTAGGCGGACTGGGCGCTGGCGTGTAAATTAAAACCAACAGCCCACCAAAACCGCCCGATGCCCATCGAGCGGTTTTTTTTTGCCCCACACCGTATTTTTCCCTTCACCCGCTAAGGAAACTTGTCGCCCCATGAGCACTTCAGCCCCCATTTCAGCCCAGCCCCTTCAGACCAGCACGGAGCGCACCAGCCAAACCGACGACGCGCGCATTGAGGGCGTGGTGACGCTGCCGCCGCCTGAGCACTTGATTCGCTTTTTCCCCATCAGCGGCACGGCTGTCGAGCAACTGGTGAGCGATACGCGCCAAACCATCGCTCGTATCATGCGCGGGCAAGACAAGCGCTTGCTCGTCATCGTCGGCCCCTGCTCGATTCATGATCCCGAAGCGGCGCTGGAATATGCAAAAAAACTGCGCGTGGAGCGCGAAAAATACAAAGACAGCCTTGAGATCGTGATGCGCGTTTACTTTGAAAAACCGCGCACCACGGTCGGCTGGAAAGGCTTGATCAACGACCCTTACCTAGATGAAAGCTACCGCATCGACGAAGGCCTGCGCATGGCGCGCCAGTTGTTGCTCGATATCAACCGTTTGGGCTTGCCAGCGGGCAGCGAATTCCTCGATGTAGTCTCACCGCAATACATAGGCGACTTGATTTCTTGGGGTGCCATCGGCGCACGCACGACCGAGAGCCAAATCCACCGCGAGCTGGCGTCGGGCTTGTCTGCACCCATAGGCTTTAAAAACGGCACCGATGGCAATACAAAAATTGCCACTGATGCGATTCAGGCAGCCTCGCGCGGGCACCATTTCTTGTCGGTACACAAAAATGGCCAAGTCGCCATCGTGCAAACTGCCGGCAACCCTGACTCTCACCTCATTTTGCGTGGTGGCAAAAACCCCAACTACCAAGCCGAACATGTGGCGCAAGCTTGTGCGGAGCTCACAGCCGCCAAGCTGCCCGCCTCTTTGATGGTGGACCTGAGCCATGCCAACAGCAGCAAGCAACACCGCAAACAAATCGAGGTGGCGCAAGACATTGCGGCGCAACTTGCCAGCGGCTCAGAGCAGATTTTTGGCGTGATGATAGAAAGCAACTTGGTCGAAGGCGCCCAAAAATTCACCCCAGGTAAAGATAGCAGGGCCGCGCTGTGCTACGGCCAAAGCATTACGGACGCTTGCGTCGGCTGGGAGGATACGCAGGCGATTTTGCAAACCCTCGCAGGCAGTGTAAACTCCGCTCGCATGGCCTAGGGCATTCCCTTAGTCCGCTCGCCAGGTCTCGCCTGTAGCCCCATTGTTTCAGCCACCCATCGTTTAGCAGTACCTTTTTAGTGTCAGTATGGGAGGGAAGGTAAATTGAACCATCCAACTCTGTATCTACGCCCAGTAGGCTTTGATGCCCAGGCGTGCGCTGCTTTGGAGCAGCAACTCGAGTCCTGTGTGACGACTGGCTTCCAATGGGAAATCACCCTCCATCCCGAAACAGATGTTAGCCTCGTTTTGGGTGACAAATGCACACTCGACTACGAAGGCACGCCGCACGCCGAGCTGGTCGTTACTCTTCCTAATGGCGGCTTCGAGAGCATTTTGCTAGAACAAATTGGCAGCCCGATTTTGCTGCAACTACCCGCGAGCGAGGTGCTGCAAGCGCAAACCTGCTTTATTCCGGTAGACCACCACAACACGAGCCAATTTAAAAAAGCCCTGAGCACCGTGGCCCACGCCTTGCGTTATGAACGCGTGCTCTACGCCTTAGGCGCGTGCCTTTTCCAACAAAACCTTCTGACTACCGAAGACGATGGCGCTGGCCGCCGCAATCTGCATGTGCAAGACGAGCAGCACCAGCTGATTGCGCTGATTAATTTGGGCCATAGGCAGATCTATTTCAGCCCGCAAACCGATCCCAGCCAAGTGCAAGACTGGCAAGTGTATAAACGCCCTTCTTCCGCCAACGAATACCCTGAGCATTTTGTACAAGTCACGCTTGAAGAGGCTTTATGGGAATACGCCATGCGCACACCCACGCCCGACCTGCCCAGTCGCTACCTCCATGCGGGCATTAGCTTGGCGCGCCGGCCACAGGTGCGCCCGAGTCTGCTGCGCCTGCGACATGCCAGTTTATTCGACCGCCTGAACCAAGATGCCCCCGTTTTGGCCGAAGACTTGAGTCGCCACAATGGCACCTATGCCGAGTATTTAGAGCGTGATTTATTTGCACTGCACATCTGCGGCTGTCTAAACAGTCAAAGCAGCGCTTCCCCGAGCAGCATTCCTTCTTGGGTAGGAAACTTGCGCACCTTGATCAGAGGTGGCCAAAGCAAAAGAAGTCCGTCTGGCAAACAAAAAAACAAGGAAGCGCAAGACTCCTTGGCTTAAAGCAAGGCTTAGGACTTAGGGCCATCCTGCAAGGCTTGCGCCAGCTTGGCGTGTATGCCACCAAAGCTCCCATTGCTCATGCAAACGATCACATCGCCCGCATGCGTTTGCGCCTGAATGGCCCCTACCAAAGCATCGATACTGTCGTGCGTTTGACTGCGTGCGCCCATAGGCGTCAGCGCAGCTGCCGCGTCCCAACCCAAACCGCCGCTGTGACAAAAATTGGCGTCTGCAGGCTCTAAGCTCCAAGGCAGTTGCGCCTTCATCGTGCCCAGCTTCATGGTGTTGCTGCGCGGCTCGAACACCGCGATGATGCGCGCCTGTGCGCCTAGGCGCGCGCGCAGTCCCTCTAGGGTTGCTCGGATGGCTGTTGGGTGATGCGCGAAATCGTCGTAAATCACCACTGGTGCGGCCGTGCTGCCCGCCAGTTGCACGGTGCTGTGTATTTCTAAGCGCCGTTTGACATTTTGGAACTCGGACAAAGCCGCACAACTTTGCGCCACGCTCACACCCACATGTTGCGCCGCAGTGATAGCCGCCAATGCGTTCAATTGATTAAAGACACCGCTCAAACTCCATTGAACGCGCGGCTCAGCTCCTCCTGCAACGCTGGCCGAATGAACGACAAAATCGTGCGCAGGACCCGTGGCATAAAAATCAGAATTGCTCGCGCCAAAGCTGCGTACTGTGCTCCAGCAACCGACACTCACCACCCGCTGCAAAGCTTCTTCTAAACTATTAACGACAACGCGGCCATTGCTTGGCACACAGCGCAGCAAGTGGTTGAACTGGCGCTCAATCGCCGCCAAATCGTCAAAAATATCGGCGTGGTCAAACTCTAGATTGTTTAACACCGCCGTAGACGGTCGGTAATGAACAAACTTGCTGCGCTTGTCAAAGAATGCGGTGTCGTACTCGTCGGCCTCAATCACAAAATAAGGCTGGGGGTGACCCGCTGCTTGCGCGCCCAAACGGGCTGACTGTGTAAAGTTCAGCGGCACGCCACCGATCAA
>CAZUUN010000160.1:0-3599 GCA_964622735.1 uncultured Burkholderiaceae bacterium
ATCGGATGCTAGCCATCGAAAAACTGCGGTTGCAGCTATACACGATGCAGCGATTGTGCAGAGAGGTGGGCCTAGGAGCAATTCCCCTGTTCATGGGGGTGAGGGTGAAGATCGGCTCAGGTCTCACTTGAGCCAAGCCCTTAGACAAAGCCGCGTTTGAGCGCCTCGCGCGTGGCTTGCGCACGGCTAGAGATATGCAATTTTTGATAAATGCTTTTGACATAACCAGCCACGGTTTGCGCGCTCAGACCCAGCTCCAGCGCACTTTCGGCCACCGTCAGGCCTTGCGCAATCAGGCGCAGGGTTTCTTCCTCGCGCTTGCTGAGCGGCACTTGCTGTAACTGCGGCTCAGCTGCGACCTGGCGCACAGCGCCGGTGTTTTGAAAATGTTTGAGCAAACGCAGCGCAATCGACGGCGATAGCGGTGGCTCGCCACGCTCGATGCGTCGCAAATACTCGACCATCACACTGGCATCGCTTTCTTTGAGCAAGTACCCACGCGCGCCAGCGCTCAAGGCCTCAAACACATGAGCCTCGTCGTCATAGATAGTCGTGACGACTGGCATGGCGCTGGGGTAGCGCTGCGCCAAGCTGCGCAAAACACGGATGCCCGAGCCATCAGGCAAACCCAAATCCACCAGCGCCAACGCTAGGGGCAAAGGCTGCACAGCCAAGGGATGTTCAAGATAGGCCAGCGCTGCGCTGACGGTCGCCACTTTTTGCACCTGCAAATGCGGGAAAGTTTGCGCGACGATACCCTCCAACCAATCGGCGGTGGTGGCCAAATCTTCTACGATCAAGCAGCTAGCTGTTTTTATCACTTCCATAGTTTCTTTAGCTAACGCGCATGGGGAGAACAATCAATCCAGCGGCAAGATCAAGTACACGCGGGTGCCACCCTCGGGGGATGAAAGCCATTCTACTTGGCCACCGATTTGGTTTAGGCGGTTTTGGATAGAAGTGAGACCCACGCCAGTAGCGGCTACGGCAGCCTCCGGCGTAGGCGTCGGTGCTTGCATGCCGACGCCATCATCCTGCAGCTGTAGATGCAGGCTGCGCGTGGGCGCATCGTAGTGATAGCCCACTGTCAAGCTCTGCGCTTGCGCGTGCTTGATGGCATTGCTCACCACCTCGCGCACGCTCGACAGCAGCGCCTTGCTCCAGCGGTAGTCGAGTGTTTGCCCCACTTGCTCGGCTGGTAGCTCGCGCAGCAATTGCGCATTTTGCGCCACAGGCCACTTCAATTGCACCTGCGCCAACTCGCAGCGGCGCATGGTTTCGTGCCGCAGCTCGGCCAGCAGCAAATCCAAGCTACTGCCCGCACCCGTCAAACCTTTGGCGATGGTGCGCACATCTGCCAGCGTTTCTTGCAATAAGGGACGCAGCTGCGCATCGGCGCTGTGTATGCTGGTGAGTAAGCGCGAGCCGATGTCATCGTGCAAATCTTGCGCCACGCGCACGCGTTCGTTTTGTACGCCCTGCTCATAGGCCAAGCGGCTGTCATGCGCGCGATGCAGCAATTCAAGCAAGCGCTGCGCCAGCGCTTGGTGCTTAGAGCCAAAAAGCCCGCGCCCTGCGGCGTTGCCCTCTAAGCGCAGCGCTTGCGTGTCAGCACTGGCTGGTATGAACAAGGCCAAGCCATCGCCTTCAATTGCTACTTCTTTAATAGCTTCTGAGGCAGCATTTTCAATCAAAAGTGGTGAAAAGACGCTATGCAATAAATCTTGCCAGCGCTTTTGCCGCTCTAGCGGCGTGGGCGCAAAGGCGACATTCATCGCCCGCGCAAACAGTTCGTGCTGCGGCAAATCGGGGTTGTGCGCCAAGCGCCTTTGCAGCCAATCGCGCAGCGGCAAATAAAGCACGCCAACGAGCAGCAAAGAAGCGCCAGCAGCGACCGAGAAGCTGAAACCCAATAGCGCAATCAAAGCCAAATCGAGTAGCAACAACAACGCGCTGCCGAGCATGAAGAACAAAACTTTAAACGCCCAGCTGCCAATATCAAATAGCCGAAAGCGCTGCAGCCCCAAAGCCAGCCCGACATAGATCAGCAGGAAAAACAAAAAGCCATACGCTTGCGAGATAAAACCCTCGCTGCCCCATATTTGCGGCAAGGCGCTCAAACCAATAAATGCGCCCGCACCGACCGCAACCGTCAGCCCCAACCATGTCAAAGAAGCACGCTCAACGGGCAAACGGCGGCAAACCCAAGCCTGCACCAGCATCATCAGCAATATACCTAGCATCTGCAAACCCGTGATGGGGCCAGCTATGCCGGCGGGCAAGATGCGCAACACCAACAGCACCGCGTACAGCAGATACAGGCCTGCAAAAACCCACAGATAGCACGGCGCGCACAAACGCTTAGGAAAGAAAAAGAAGAACGCAATCATGGCGAAGCCATAAGCGACCGAACCGAGCTGGTTCAGGGTCAAGAGCCAACGCCAATCGCGCACCGGCAAAGCCAGCTCGCGCGTGCTGTAACAGGCCGCTGCCCCCGCAAAAAGCACCACGCTCAAACCAGACAATGCAAAAAGCCGCGTACTCCATTCGTGCGGGCGCATGGCCCACACCCAACCGCCTATCAGCATGCTGCCAAACGCCACCAAACACTGCACCCAAAAAGCGGTAGGCAAACTGCCAAGCGGCCGCTGAGCGGCAACGCTCAAGCGCAATTCTTGTTGGTTTTGGTCAGCGTCCAGCACCCGCAAAGTCACACTTTTTTGGGTTTGGGCGCTGTCTTGCAAAAGCGCAGAGAAAGCCTGCTGGCGCGCATAAAACGCCTCTAGATCAGCATAGTTGTCGAGATAACCAGGATCTTCCGCCAAGTCACCCGCAGCCAAAGGCATACCGTTGATCGCTTGCACCACCTTGTCGCCACTGATCAAGGCGCTGCCTTGAACCTGTAGCGGTGCGTTTAACCAAGGCTGGTTCGCGCTATAGAGCAAAGCCGCCAGCACGCTGCCGAACGCCACTAAGAGCACCAACCACAAACGCAACAAAGGGGTGGCGGGGCGCATCAGACTCTCCTCAAGCGGGTGGCTCGTGACTGGGGCAAAGCTAAAGACAAAGTCAAAAGCAGCATGGCGCTTTTAGGCTTAGTCGCGACCAGCTTGGTCCCAGCTATTAGACGCGCGCAGTAAACGGTTGATGTCGCGATAGACTTTTTTGCTGTCCATCTGCGCGGGGAAGCGCATCATCCAATTACCCATCGGGTCGATCAAATACAAATGGTCTTCAAGCGCTTGCCCTGGCGCAGGCGCCAACCAAGCCGCCAGTTGCGCGGGGTCCACGCGCAAAGCATGGGCTTGCTGTGCCACTGCTTGCAAATGGGGCTCTAGCGCAGCGCTATCGTTGATCAACCAGACCCAATCGAGGCGGTCTTTTTCACGCCCCAGCATTTCGCGAATTTGCCGCTGGTAATACAAGTGGTCTTGGCAGCTTTTGGGGCAAGCGGCCGAAGCCACGCTCAGCAACACCCACTGCCCACGCAAGCTGCGCAGCGGCACCGCTTGGCCGTCTAAATGGTGCGCGGTGATATTCGGAATTTCGGTCTGCGGTCCGGTTTTAATCAGACTGCCGTAACTGTTACCGCCTTTGGG
>CAZUUN010000161.1:0-3585 GCA_964622735.1 uncultured Burkholderiaceae bacterium
AAAGGCCAGCGCAGATTTGCGGGCGGCCTATGAAGTGTTGCGACTTCAAAGCGTCAGACTTTCGCACCACGGTTGAGTTGCAGCGGCGCTCGCGTGTTGCAGATGGGCAAGGTGGCTGGTCTGAAGGCTGGGTGACTGTGCGCAAGATCCCCACAAAATGGGCATCTGCCTTGGCATCTGCCAGTATGACTGAGCGCGTCTTTGCCATGCAGCTACAGGCCGAGGCCAAGTGGCGCTGTTACATGCGCTACACAACGCCCTTGCCACAGGCGGATCAGCGCGTTGTTTACAAAGGCTTGGCCTACAACATCATCGGCGCTACCGATGTCGAAATGATGGGTAAGATAATCGAAATCAGCCTAGAGCAAGGGGTTGCGATATGAGCATGGCGGACATATTCAAGAATATCGAAGCGCTCAAAAGCAAGGCCGAAGCCGAAACCGCGCGGGCAGTCCGTGCGACGGCGCAGGCTATCCGTAACGACGCGATTATTTCCGTCAAATCGCACCTATCAGCGGGCAAGGTTTACACGCGGGGCACGGTCAAGCATGTGGCCTCAAAGCCTGGCAGCCCCCCTAATCAAGACCGTGGGACGCTGACCCGCAACATACGCGTGACCATGAACGATGACCTTACAGCCGACATCAGCAGCAACGCACCTTACAGCGCGGCGCTGGAGTTTGGCACTAGCAATATCGATGCGCGCCCGTTTATGACACCAGCCGTAGAAGGCCAGCGCGTCAAGCACAAAGAGCGTCTGCAAAAGGCCATTATGAGGGCGGCAAGCTATGCAAAATGAGCTGCAAAAGGCCATCTATCAAATACTAGCTGCAAGCCTGCCGCTTCAATCTATCGTGGCAGGCCGCATCTTTGATGAAGTGCCACAGGGGGAAAACTTCCCCTACATCGTGATAGGCGACGATGATCTGAAGCCGTGGGACTTGGACTGCAAACTAGGCTTTGAGGCGCTGATCACGATTCATGCATTCTCGCGCTACAAAGGGCGCAAAGAGGCCAAGGAAATCGGCGCTAAGATTTACGATCTGTTGCATAATGCGAGCATTGTGACGGACAATTTTAAATCGGCGGTTTGCGTATTGGATATGCAGACGACGATGGTTGAGGGTGATGGGGTCACGCGGCATTTAGTAGCGCGTTTTCGTGCTGATTTTTTAAAGACTGGAGCTTGATATGGCGGCAATGGATGGAAAAGATGTAGTTGTAAAACTTACTTTGAGCGGCTCGATGGCACGCGTTTGCGCGAAGTCTAAAACGGTGACTATCGGCGGTGAGCCGATCGACATCACGCAAGATTGCGACGGCGGCTTCCGTAAGCTAATGGAAACAGGCAGCACGCGCTCGATTGACATCGCGATTGAGGGCTTGATGGAAGGCGGCGAAGTGCTGGCGCTTTTGTCTGACCCGACGAAGACTGATTTTAATGTGGCGGGTGAGATTACTTTCCCCGGCCTTTGGACAATTTCAGGCAATTTCTTCATCACGGGCTTTAGCTCAGGTGCTGAAATCGGCGCGGCTACCACCGTGTCTTTCACGCTGCAAAGCTCAGGCGCATGGACGCGCGCAGTGCCTACACCTTAAGGGTAAAACATGGTTCGAGACCTAGTCTTTAAATACCAAGGGCAAGACTATGCGCTTCGCCCTACCTTTGAGCTGTTGCAAAAGCTGGAACAGGTCAAGCCGTTAATGGGTATGCTCGCATCAACGCGCGATGGCGCAAGCCTGACCGATGTGGCCGCTTATCTAGCGGTGATGCTTGAGGCGACTGGCAAGAAAGTCGACCGCCTAGAGGTGCTGCAATCACTGTCAGCGCCTGACAGCTCAAGCGTTGACCATGTGTTGATGGAAGTCTTGCGAGCAGCTATGCCAAACCTGTTTGAGAAATCAGCGGGAAAGGCGGAGCCGCAACCAGCGGCGAAGAAAAAACCAGCGACGAAACGCAAAGCTGGATAGGCTCTAGCTTCGATGTTTTCGTCTGTGCATGGGGTTTTGCGCCAAGCGAGTTTTGGCGCACGACCCCTGCTGAGTGGTGGAGAATCTACGATTGCAAGCGGCCTAGGGTAGCTGGCGACGGTTTGAGTGGGCAGGATGTGCAGCGCTTGAGCGCGATGCTTGAGGCTGAATTAGCGAAGGATTGACCATGGCTGAATTAGGTAGTGTGATAGTCAAGGTCGGCGCAGACATCACTGACCTGACGAAAAAGTTAGACCAAGCGGGCAAGAAAACAGACGACGGCACGAAGCTCATTAGCACGCGCTTCCTTGCGATGGGCGCTGCTGTCGCTGCTGCTGCTGCGGTTGCGGCTACCGCGATCGGTTACATGGCGCTCAAGGAGATGGAGGCGATCGACGCTTCCAAAAAGCTGGGCGAATCTATCGGGGCGACGGTCACTGGTTTGCGCGCGCTCAATATGGCGGCTGACCTTGCGGGCTTGGAGGGCATGGAATCATCCATCACCCGATTAAATCAAAATCTGGGCGCATTTGAGCAGGGCACAGGCCGCGCGCGCGAATCTATCGAGCGGCTGAATCTTGATGTTGCTGCGATGGGCAACATGGATGCCGACCAAAAAGTCGCCTACCTCGCTGACCAAATCCAGCGCTCAGGGATGAGCGCTCAAGAGGCATCGTTCCACTTGAAGCGGCTCGGCTTCGACCAAGCTGAGGCGGCGGGCGTCTTCCTAAAAGGCGGCGACGCCTTCAGGCAGGCGCGTGAGGATGTCGAGCGCTTTGGCCTTGCGGTAAGTCAGCTCGATGCGTCCAAGATGGAAATCATCAACGACAACATCACCAGCACCAAAGCTGCAATGGCTGGCCTAGTCACGCGGATGACGACCGCGCTGACGCCAGCCTTCCTAGAGGTCACGGATTCAGTGCTAGCGTCTGCGCGCGGTTTCTTCGATGCTTACAACCAAGTTAGCGACTTCGATAAAGCCACCGACGATGCGGCCGAAGGCGTGCAAGACTTCACCGCCGATGGCCGAACACTCCTAACGCCGATGCTGGAGGGCTTGGTACGCCTTGCGGCACTCGCTGCGGATGCTTTCCGTGCGCTTGGCGCGATCATTGGCGCGATAGTGAAATCGGCCACAGGTGGCATCTCAGCGATCAACGCGCTTTTGCAAACCGCATCGCAGGGCAGTGCATGGCTCGATAAAAAGGCGGGCTTCATCTCAGAGGCTGAATATCAGAGCATTGCTAGAGGCGCTGAAAAAGCACGCGACGGAGCCGTCAAAGCCGCTGAAGACACGCGCGCGGCTTGGGGGCGCGTGATGGATGTAGGCGGTGAGGGCAAGTACCAAGCGGCGGGTGAAAAAATCATCGGGGCGATGGCAGCCGCGCGCGCTTCAGCCGCTGGTATGAAAGACGCGCCAGCCGCGAAGGGCGGGCGTGCTTTTGGGGGCGGTGGCAAAGAGGATAAAGAGGCCAAAGACGCAGCCAAAGCAGCAGCAGACAGAGCCGCCGAAGAAGCCAAGCGCCAGCAAGAAGCAGCGCAGCGTGAGCTTGAGGCCGTGCAGCGCTTCCTAGCCACCAAGCGTGAGCTAGAAGCCGAGGACGCTGCCATGCG
>CAZUUN010000162.1:0-3583 GCA_964622735.1 uncultured Burkholderiaceae bacterium
GCACCGTGCCTTGCACGCCCGTCACGCCTTTGGCTTGTTTGGGGCACAGGCTGAGCGAGAAGCGCACGCAGTGCTTGGTGATCATCAGGCTGACTTCGCCTTCTTCCTCTTGGCTTTCATACGCGGCGGCGATGACTTTGACGCCGTGTTTGGCATAAAAATCGCGCGCTTTGTGGTTGAACACATTGGCCAAATAGGTCAGCGTGTCTTCGGGGTAGGGCGTGGGCGGCTGCACGGGCAGGGCGCGCGCGGGGCGCTGCCATTGGGCTAGGCGGGCGGCTTCTAAATTCTCCACCGCTGCGCGGCGCAGTTGTTTGATTTGCGAGGCGGGAATAAACGGCGTTTGCGCGCCGCTGATGGCTGTGCCCAAGCTGACCTCCAGCGGCGTGAAGATGGTCTCGCCCAATGCGCCCAGATTGGCTTGCAATTGTTCGCGGGCTTGCTCGGGCTTATCAGCCAGCGCAAACTTGGCCAGCAATTGGGCGCTGGCGTTGCAACCGTCTTCATCGGTGATGCGCAACTCGACGCCGCCCGCGATGGCGTCAAGTGCCAGCCAAGTATCGATCTTGCGCTCGGCTGATTTTTTCTCTAAGCCGCGCACCCAGTCCATGTCGCGGTTGCGGTTCACGCCCACGCCTTTGCGCAGGTCTTTGAAGCTATCCATCGCGTCTTTGGGGAAGACGCGCCAGTTGCCGCCACCCAGGTGCTCAACGCGGTTGACTTGCAAGCCCATCAGCTCTTTTTGCAAGTCGTAGTAGCACAGGCCGTCGCCGTTGTGCAGGGTCAGTTCGGGGTCGATTTCTAGCTCGACCGAGTCGTCGTTGATTTTGCTGACCCAGCCTATGCCGCGACCTGGGTTTTTGGGGCTGTCAAACGCGCCTATGTCTTCTTTGCGGCCTTGCACAAAGTAGTCGGTGAATTCGCGGTTGAAGTTTTGGTTGGGGTCGGGCGTAAAGGTGAAGCTGCAACGGCCGCTGGCGGCGCGCGCGAGGTCGTGGCGCTCGTCGATGATTTCATCAAGCAAGCTGCGGTAATGCGCCGTGATGTTTTTGACATAGGCCATGTCTTTGTAGCGGCCTTCGATCTTCAGGCTGCGCACGCCCGCAGCGATCAGCTCGCGCAGATTCTCGCTTTGGTTGTTGTCTTTCATGCTCAGCACATGCTTGTCGTGCGCGACGATGCGGCCTTCGGCGTCTTTCACCTCATAGGGCAGGCGGCAGGCTTGCGAGCATTCGCCGCGGTTGGCGCTGCGCCCCGTGTGCGCGTGGCTGATAAAGCACTGGCCGCTGTAGGCGACACAGAGCGCGCCGTGAACAAAAAATTCGAGCGTGGTTTCAGGCCGCAAACTGGCCCTGATATCGCTGATTTGCTCTAGCGTTAGCTCGCGCGCGAGCACGATTTGGCTCAGGCCCGCATCTTGCAAAAACACCGCTTTCTCAGGCGTGCGAATGTCGCACTGCGTGCTGGCGTGCAGTTGAATCGGCGGCAGGTCGAGTTCGAGCAAGCCCATATCTTGAATGATGAGGGCATCCACGCCGGCATCGTAGAGTTCGTGGATGAGTTTTTGCGCGCCTTCCAACTCGTCATCACGCAAGATGGTGTTGAGTGTGACGAAGATGCGTGCGTGAAAGCGGTGCGCAAAGCTGACGAGTTTGGCAATGTCGGCGACCGTGTTCTCGGCGCTGCTGCGCGCCCCAAAAGACGGGCCGCCAATGTAGACGGCGTCGGCGCCGTGCAAGATCGCCTCCATACCGATGGCGATGTCGCGTGCGGGTGCAAGCAGTTCAAGTTCGTGGCTAAGTAAAGACATGGTGCGTAAGAGTCGTTAGAAAGGCGCAATGAATGGCTGCGCGCAAAATGAAGCCGAGGCGGCAAATGGCGCTAATTTTAAGCTTTTTATGCTTACCGTGCTTATCAAAACTGCCTGAGCAGCTATTAAATTTATAGCTTGCAGCGTGGTTTTGCTGTTGTTGGTCTTAGCAGCGCGGCGCAAAAAGTGCTGTTTGCCAGCCTTTTCCCGCGTTCTCACCTGCTGTTTGCGGCCTCAGCCCAGCGCTTTTTCGTATAAGCTTTAGCCATTATTTTGAGGTGCTTTATGACGGATAAAAACACGGCTTTGGTTTTGCCCTTTCGGCAAGTGGGCATGGGCGATGTGCATTTGGTCGGGGGCAAAAATGCCTCGCTGGGCGAGATGATTGCCCATATGCCCGATGCGGTGAAAGTGCCCGACGGCTTTGCCACCACGGCGCACGCGTTTCGCGAATTTTTGGCTTACGACGGTTTGGCTGAGCGCATCAACGCCCAGTTAGACGCGCTGAACGCCGACGATGTGAACGCACTGGCGCAAGTGGGCGCGCAAATTCGCGCCTGGGTTGAGGCGCAGCCTTTCCCGCCCGCGCTTGAAGCGGCGATTGAACAAGCCTTTGCCACTTTAAGCGGCGGCGACGCCAAGGCCAGCTTTGCGGTGCGCTCGTCGGCCACGGCTGAGGATTTGCCCGACGCCTCGTTTGCGGGCCAGCAAGAAACCTTTTTGAATGTGCAAGGCTTGGCGCAAGTGCTGCACAAGATGAAAGAGGTTTTTGCCAGCCTGTACAACGACCGCGCCATCAGCTACCGCGTGCACAAGGGTTTTGCCCATGCCGATGTGGCACTGTCAGCCGGCGTGCAGCGCATGGTGCGCTCAGACACGGGCGCGGCCGGCGTGATGTTCACCATCGACACCGAAAGCGGTTTTGAAGACGTGGTGTTCATCACCTCCAGCTATGGCCTGGGCGAAACCGTGGTGCAGGGTGCCGTGAATCCCGACGAGTTCTACGTGCACAAACCCATGCTGGCCGCCGACAAGCAGGCCGTGATTCGCCGCGCCTTGGGTAGCAAGTTACAGCAAATGGTGTTTGCCAGTGAAACCGAGCGCCTTGCCAGTGGCAAACTGGTCAAAGTGATCGATGTGCCGCTGGAGCAGCGCAACCGCTACAGCTTAACGGATACCGAAGCCGAGCAACTGGCGCGCTACGCCGTGCTGATTGAGCAGCACTATGGCCGCGCCATGGACATTGAGTGGGGCAAGGACGGCGGCGACGGCCAGCTCTATATTTTGCAAGCGCGCCCTGAGACCGTGAAAAGCCAAACGCAAGGCAAGGCCGAGCAGCGCTATAAGCTCAAGCAACGCGGCACGGTGCTGGCCGAGGGCCGCGCGATCGGCCAAAAAATCGGCACTGGCCCCGTGCGTTTGGTCAGCGATTTGAGCCAAATGGACCAAGTGCAGCCGGGCGATGTGTTGGTAACCGACATGACCGACCCGAACTGGGAGCCGGTGATGAAACGCGCCAGTGCCATCGTTACCAATCGCGGCGGGCGCACTTGCCACGCTGCCATCATTGCGCGCGAGTTGGGCATACCGGCGGTGGTGGGCTGTGGCGACGCCACGCACGCGCTGACTGCGGGCGCATTGGTCACAGTCAGCTGTGCTGAGGGTGACACTGGTTTTGTGTATGAAGGTTTGCTGGAGATGGAAATCACCGCAGACGAGCGCAGTAGCGCATTGCCTGAGCTGCCAGCCAAGCTAATGCTAAATGTGGGCAAC
>CAZUUN010000163.1:0-3529 GCA_964622735.1 uncultured Burkholderiaceae bacterium
GTGCGGGCAAATCGCTGGGGGCGTAAAGCACGGCTTGCTCAGGGTAGGCAAAGGGGCTGGCCAAACGCAAAGACGCCGCCGCTTCCAGCCCGCAAGGCTGAGTGAACCACTTCAGGCTGTTGGCGTCGCCCAAAGTCGCCGATGTGAAGATCCAGCTGGTGGGTGTGGGTGGGGCGCTTTCTTCTGCTGCGGGCGTGCCGGCTGGCTTTAAGGCGACTAAGCTGGGCAAGGTGCGGCCACCATAGTTTGCTATGTTTTCAGAAGCTGCCCAGGCAGCGTTCTCGGCCTCTAATTCCATTATTCCTTCATGAATTTCATTTTTTTGACTGGTGGCAGGCTGCAAACGCGCTTGCATGGCCGTGGCGATGTCGAGCGGCGCTTCGATCATGCCCCAGTGGCTGCTGACTTCTAACCAACGCACGCCCACACCGTTGTGGCTGCGGCTGAAATGCGCCAGAGTGCTTTGCAGCTCTTGCGCGCGCTCAAACAGGCGCGTCAGATCGGGACTGATTTCTGTCACGCTGTCGAGCGCGGTGGCTAGGCCGCCCAGCGCGGCGCCAAGGTCTTGCAGGCCGCTGTGCCAGTCTTCAGCGTCTATGCCCTCTGGTTGCAGTTGCGCCCAACGCAGGCGCGTGCTGCCTTGGGCTTTGTTGTAACTGCTGCCCAGCAACAGGCGGAATTCGCGCGTGGCGTATTCCAGCGTTTCGACCAAGTCTTGCCAGTCGAGCAGGCCGCGTGCGCGCTGCAAGCCCGCGACCAGTGTGTCGCGGCAAAAATCGAGCAATTGGCTGCTGTTCAGGCGTTGGCCCAAAAACTGTACGCCGGTTTCATTGAGCTGGTGCGCTTCGTCAAAAATCACCACTCCCACCCTAGGCAGCAGTTCGGCGACTCCAGATTCGCGCACCGCCATGTCAGCAAAAAACAGGTGGTGGTTGATAACCACCACATCGGCTTGCATGGCTTCGCGCCGCGCACGCACGACATGGCACTCTTTGTAATCGGGGCAGTTTTGGCCCAGGCAATTCTCGCGTGTGGAGCTGACCCAAGGCAGGACGCTGGCGCCATCGACTAAATCAGTCAGCTCGGCAAAGTCGCCGGTTTGCGTGTGCCGCAGCCAACGCTCGACCTTGGCCAGCTGCTGCAGTTGCTCGGTTGACAGATGTTGTTGGCGCGCCTGTTTGGTGCGCAATAGGCACAAGTAATTGCTACGCCCTTTTAAGAGCGCCGTGCGGGTGGGCAGGCCCAAGGCGGATAAAACCTGCGGCAAGTCGCGCGTATAGAGCTGGTCTTGCAGGGTCTTGGTCGCGGTGGAAATCAGCACGCGTTGATTGCTCAGCAGTGCCGGCACTAAATAGGCAAAGGTTTTGCCCGTGCCCGTACCCGCTTCCACCACCAGGGTGCTGGCTTGGTCTATGGTTTGTGCCACGGCTTGCGCCATGTCTTGTTGGGCCGAGCGCGGGCGATAGCTGGCGCTGGCGCGTGCCAAAGCACCGCCCGCGTTAAAAACGCGGGCAGTTTGTTCGCACAAGTCGCTTTCGGGTGCGTGTAAATTCGCCGCAGCTGCGTTTTGGCTAGCGCTGGCAGGCATGGTGGGGTTGAATGTGTTGGTCTTGCATCGTATCTGGCGTTGATGTGCGCCAATGGGGCTGTGCTTCTTGCTAGGCTGGGCCAAATAGCTGCCATAATCATCGCGATAACTGGATCTTAACCCTCTATGGCCACATCTTACCGAGTTAACGCAGCAACAGGCACACACCGTGGTGACCGCGAGTACCAGCAAGATCAGCTCGTGCTTTTGCCGCATCCGCGCGCCAAGCGGTGTTTGATGGGGGTAGTGGCTGACGGCATGGGGGGACGCAGCGGTGGCCGCATGGCTGCAGACCAAGTGGTGTTGACGGCGCGCCAAGCCTTTGAGCGCTATGCACCTGGCAGCGACGATGCCGTGGCTGTGCTGAAACAAGTGGCAGAAGAGGCACATACCGTCATACGTCTGACCGCAGTGGCCGCTGAGATGGAGCCGCACAGCACTTTTGCCGGCTTTATTTTGAACCCTGAAGGCGACTGCCACTGGGCGCATTCGGGCGATTCGCGCATTTACCATTTCCATTCCAATGTCTTGGTCAAGCGCACCAAAGACCATTCTTATGTGCAAACCTTGGTCGACAAGGGCGAGATGACCGAGTTGCAAGCGCGCGACCATCCGCAATCGAATATTTTGCTCAGCTGCCTGGGCGCCGAAGACGCGCCGCAAATCAACACCTTCACCACGCGCGATCTGCGCGTTGGCGATTCGCTGATGTGTTGCAGCGATGGTTTGTGGCATTACTTCACCGACGAAGAACTGGGCTCGACCTTGGCGACCCTGCCCCCACGCGAAGCGGCTGAGTTTTTGATCACCAAAGCGCGCCAGCGCGGCCAAGGTCGCGGCGACAATATTTCTATCATCGTGTTGCGGCTAGAGCCGTCTGAAACACAAATGAAAGCCACCACCTTTGAGATGCCCAGTATCGCCAGCATCAAAAGTGGCAGGTAAGCAGGCGCTGAGGCGCGGCTTATAGGAATAAAGCGCTTATTTGTAACGAGCGCTTGGGTCGGGCTTGACTTGCCCAGTCTAGGCTGTAAGAATCGCCCCTGCGTTTTGGCCGTAAGTTTTGCTCCTGCTCCGTGCGCGGCCCTGGATTTATAACAATAAATGATTCGCTTGCCCGACAGCTGGGAGGGTGCACATGCAGGTCGTCTATCTAGTAGAGGTGGAAAATGGCAGAAGGTAGTGTGAAGTGGTTTAGCGATGCCAAGGGCATCGGTTTTATTCAGCCGGATGAGGGCGGGGCTGAGGTTTTTGTGCATTTTTCTGCCATTTTGGTCGATGGCTTTAAAAGTTTGCGCCCTGGCGATCGTGTGCGTTTTGACAAAATCGACGGCCCCAAAGGCCTGTTTGCCCTGAATGTGCATGCTTTGGGTCCCGTGCGCGCTGCGCCCCAGCCCGAGTCAGCCACGCCCGCGCTGCAACAGGACTTTAACCATTCAGGCCCTATGCCCATAGACGCTTTTGCGCCTGTGCATGGTTTTGGCGTGCAGGTGAATGATGCGGCCTACCGCTAAAAGCGCTTGCGCCCCATAAAAAACGCCTCACTATTTGAGGCGTTTTTTTATGAGCCAGAGGCTTTTAGTGCAAAGTGCGCTGCGAGGTGCTCAAGGCATCGAGCACAAAAATCGGAATATCGACCTCAAAGCGCTCGCCATCCTCAGCTACACAAAAAAAGCTGCCGTGCATGGTGCCCGTGGCGGTGCGCAAATGGCAGCCGCTGGTGTATTGGAATTGCTCGCCCGGTTGGAGCAAAGGCTGCTGACCGACGAGGCCTAAGCCCTTGACCTTCTCATGCATGCCGTTGGCGTCGTTGATATTCCAAGTGCGTGAGATCAGTTGCGCAGCCATCTCGCCAATATTGGTGACGGTGATATGGTAGGCGAAGACATAAATATCGTCGGCTGGCGCAGAGCGACTGGGCAGATACTCAGGGCGAACCGT
>CAZUUN010000164.1:0-3515 GCA_964622735.1 uncultured Burkholderiaceae bacterium
CGGCGCTGCACCTCGCGGCTGGCTTGGGCCAAGCGCGCCTCGGCATCGCGCAGCGCGGCCTGCGCCTGTGGGCGCGCCGACTGCTGCAGTTGCGCCAGGCTGGCCTCGGCCTCGCGCACGGCGGCTTCAAAATCATCGCCGCGCAGCACCGCCAACACATCGCCGGGCTGCACCACATCGCCCTCTTGCACCAGGCGTTTGACCACCACGCCCGTCACCGGGCTGCCCACCTGCGCGCGCGATACCGCCACCACGCGCCCGCTCGCCACCACCGTTTGCACCAGTGGTTGTTCAAGCACTTGATAAGCAGCCAAGACTGGCCCGCGCATTTTTTGCAGCAACACCCAAGCAATAGCCGCCAACATCAAGCAAGCCAGTGCAACAAAAATTAGGCGGCGTTTCATATCAGGTCACTCCGGGGCCAAAGGTGGCTAGCCTCATCGTAGCGCATGCGGCTCATGGCCTGCCATTTGCAGTCGGCGCAACGCAGCTGTATCCAAATAACAAAACCCGCTTCTTTGCGTAACAAATAATTGCGTTTGACTATGGGTTTTGGCGACTAGGCACTCTAAAATCGTGCGAATTCGCACAAACTTTACAAACCAGCCTCACGCGGCAGCCTTTCTAGGGGCGCGCAGCTTGCAGGGCAAAACTTTTCTCTATGCCCAGCCGCCGCTCCCAAAACCAAGAAGACACCTATTACCGCATCTTGCGCTTGCTGCAAGATGACCCGGACATGACGCAGCGCGAAATCGCCGCCAAGCTGGGTCTAAGCGCCAGTGGGCTGAACTATTGCCTCAAGGCGCTGATCGACAAGGGCTGGGTCAAAGTGCAGAACTTCAGCCGATCTAAAAACAAATTCGGCTACATCTATGTGCTCACGCCCCAGGGCTTAGCCGAAAAAGCGCTATTAACGGGCCGCTTTCTCAAGCGCAAAATTCAAGAATACGAAGCGCTGAAAGCGGAAATCGACGCTTTGAGCACCGACGCAGATCTCATCATTAGCAAACTTAACTAAAAAATCATGAATCAGGGGAAAACCATTGCAATCATCGGCTTGGGCTATGTGGGCTTGCCCCTGGCGGTCGAATTTGGCAAACAGCGCGCCGTCATCGGCTTTGACATCAACCCCAAGCGCGTGGCCGAGCTGCAAGCCGGACATGACCAAACGCTGGAATGCAACGCCCAAGAGTTGGCACAGGCCAAGCACTTGCGCTACAGCTGCGATTTGGCCGAGCTGCAGGCGGCCAGCATCTTTATCGTCACCGTGCCCACGCCGGTCGACCAAGCCAACCGCCCTGACCTGACGCCGCTGGTAAAAGCCAGCGAAACCGTGGGCAAGGCGCTCAAAGCGGGCGACATCGTCATTTACGAATCCACCGTTTACCCCGGCGCGACCGAAGAAGTGTGCGTGCCCGTGCTGGAGAAATGCAGCGGCCTCAAATTCAACCAAGACTTCTTCTGTGGCTACAGCCCCGAGCGCATTAACCCGGGCGACAAGCAGCACCGCTTGCCCAGCATTAAAAAAGTCACCAGCGGCAGCACGCCCGAGACGGCCAAGACTGTGGATGCGCTCTACGCCAGCATCATCACTGCTGGCACTTATTTGGCCAGCAGCATCAAAGTGGCTGAAGCCGCCAAAGTGATCGAGAACACGCAGCGCGATGTCAATATTGCTTTAATGAACGAGCTGAGCCTTATTTTCCACAAGCTGGGCATCGACACACTCGAAGTGCTGCAAGCGGCCGGCACTAAATGGAACTTCATGCCCTTCCGCCCAGGCTTGGTAGGCGGTCACTGCATTGGCGTTGATCCTTACTACCTCACCCACAAGGCGCAAGAGGTGGGTTATCACCCAGAGGTCATCTTGGCTGGTCGCCGCATCAACGACGGCATGGCCAGTCATGTGGCAGATCAAACCGTCAAGCTCATGCTGCGCAAAGGTCTGCCTGTGTTGGGCAGCCGCGTGCTGGTGCTGGGCCTTACCTTTAAAGAAAACTGCCCCGATGTGCGCAATACCAAAGTGGTCGACATTGTTCGCACCTTGCAAAGCTACAACGCGCAGGTGGATGTGTATGACCCATGGATCGATGTGGCCGAAGCGCAGCACGAATACGGCCTGCAATGCCTGACAGACATGCCAGCCGCAGGCCAATACGCCGCCATCGTGCTGGCCGTTGGGCACGAGCAATTTATGGCTTGGGGCGAAAGCGGCATCAAAGCCCTAGGCCAAGCGGGCGCAGTGCTGTTTGATGTCAAAAGCATATTGCCCCTAGGCGCGGCCGATGGCCGACTCTAAACAGACATAAGCACAACTCAGCGAGCGCACCATGCCGACCACAACAGCAAACACCACTACGCCCAGCGCGTGGCAGCAATTACAGACCGACCTGCCAAACGCGCCGCGTACTTGGCTCATCACAGGCGTGGCGGGTTTTATTGGCAGCAACCTGCTCGAAAAGCTGCTGACCCTAGGCCAGCGCGTAGTCGGGCTAGACAACTTTGCAACAGGCCACCAGCGCAACCTAGACGAAGTGCAAGCCCTCGTCAGCCCCGCGCAATGGTCTAATTTCCGTTTTATTCGGGGTGATATCTGCAATTTAGACGACTGCCGCACCGCCTGCGCTGGTGTTGATTATGTCTTGCACCAAGCCGCACTGGGCTCGGTGCCGCGCAGCCTTGAAGACCCCATCACCACCAACAACGCCAACATCAGCGGTTTTTTAAACATGCTGGTCGCCGCGCGCGATGCCAAAGTGCAAAGCTTCACCTACGCGGCCAGCAGCAGCACTTATGGCGATCACCCTGGGCTACCCAAAGTCGAAGACCAAATCGGCAAGCCGCTCTCACCTTACGCCGTAACCAAATATGTGAACGAGCTGTATGCCGAGGTGTTCGCGCGCAGCTACGGCTTTAGCACCATAGGCTTGCGCTACTTCAATGTCTTTGGCAAACGCCAAGACCCCAATGGCGCTTATGCGGCAGTTATTCCTAAGTGGACCGCCGCCATGATTGATGGGCAGCAGGTTTTCGTCAACGGCGATGGCACCACCAGCCGCGACTTCTGCTTTATTGACAACACCGTTCAAGCCAACCTATTGGCTGCCACCACACTCGACCCTGCTGCGCGCAATCAGGTTTACAACATTGCGGTGGGCGATCGCACCGACCTCAACCAACTCTTTGCCGCTATACAGTCTGCACTGGCTGCCAATGGCACGCAGTACGAGCAAGCAGCCGTTTACCGCGACTTTCGTGCGGGCGATGTGCGCCACAGCTTGGCGGATATTGGCAAAGCCCAGCGCTTGCTCGGCTATGCGCCTGCGGTCGACATTCAAACTGGCATAGGCTTGGCCATGCCGTGGTACATCCGCTTTATAGGCGCTGCCAAGGCATGAAAATCCTCATCACCGGCGGTGCCGGTTTTATTGGTTCAGCGCTGGTGCGCCACATCATTCGCCACACGCCAGACGCGGTGGTGAATGTCGACAAACTCACCTACGCGGGCAATCTTG
>CAZUUN010000165.1:0-3439 GCA_964622735.1 uncultured Burkholderiaceae bacterium
TGGCGGTGATCTCAACAGCACGCTTGGCCTTGGTGCATTCCAGTCGTGCCATATAGTCGTCGGCAGGGTCAGTTTTTGCTGTCAGCATGCGGCGTGGGTCAGAAGCTGATGGCGCAATGTTAGAACGCGGCTGTTCCAGCAGTTGGCGCATTTTTTCGGGGGTCGAGCCTGCTGCATAAGCTGCGGCATTGAATTTTTCGCGCTCGGTCAGGGTTGGCGCCTCCAAAATCACGGGGCGCGATTCTTGGTGACTGGCGGCACAAGGCTCGCTTTGATAGGCGATCTTGCCACTCTGGTCTGTGCATTTGAATACTTGCGCCCATGAGGCTGCGGGCAGCAGAAAAAAGCCGAGAAATGCCAGCGCGGCAGCATGGCGAAACAGTTGATTGGATCTCATTTATTATCCTCACCATTCAGATATTTTTTGATTCGAGGATTATGCAATATGAGTCAGCAATACCGTTGCCAAGATGAAAGCGGCCAAATTTCTTACCACGCTGTGCCATGCGCCGAAGTGCGCATAACGGTCAAAACGCCAGGCAAAGTTGAAATCGACTCAGCCGCGCTGGAACTTTATACGCCATGGATCATCGGGCTTTTAATTTTTTCGGTCAGCTGCCTGGCTGTGGCCAAAATCTTGAAAAATATCTTGGAGAGCCGCGAGAAGCAAGACGACTGGAAAAAAGCAGCTAATGGCAAGCCAGTAGCAAAGTCGCCATTTACGAAGCCTTAAGCCCAAAGAAAAGGTGAACCTCAATTTAACTCAAACTAACTTTAATTTGCACACAATGTGTATTATGTTAACTTATACTTATGTTGTATATCTAAACACGAGCTCGGGTTGCTCTTCGTCTATGGCCGAATTCCTAAAGCAGTCTTACTAGAATGCACCTTTATGAAACTACTCTTTCTTACTGCACTGATATGCGCCTGCGGCTTTGCCAGCGCCGAAGCTGTTTACAAATGCACAGACAATGGCAAAGTCAGCTATTCGAACGAACCTTGCTTAGGCGCACAACGGGTCGATACGATGGCGACACGCGGCCTGGACAAAATGTCAGGCGTGCAGCGCTCAGGCAACGCTGTGCAAGCTGAAAAGAACAATGAAGCGATTGAGCGCGCTATGCAATCGGTCGTTGGCAAGAACTATCGGCGCGACCGAGCGATTAAAAGGCAATACCACTCTGCTTTTGACAAGCTGCAGTGCGAACGGCTGGATGGCCAAATCGAGGCGCTGGAAAAAGAAGAAAGTTACATTAAAAATAAAGTGCAGCTTGAGGTTTTGCAGGCGGAGCTTTTTCAACGCCGCAAAGCATTTAAAGACTTGGACTGCTAGCTCTTATTCGTTTTTAGTGTTCGCGTCTTCATCGCGCGCTCCACTTCGCGCTTGCCTTCGCGGTCTTTGATGGTGTCGCGCTTGTCGTGTTCGGCTTTGCCTTTGGCCAGCGCAATGTCGCACTTCACAAAGCCATTCTTCCAATGCAGATTGATGGGCACTAAGGTGTAGCCCTTTTGCTCAGTCTTTACCGTCAGATGGCGAATGTCGTCTTTTTTCAGCAGCAGCTTTTTCGTGCGCGCCGCATCAGCCGTCACATGCGTGCTGGCTTGCTGCAGCGGATTGATCTGGCAGCCGATGAGGAACATTTCGCCATTGCGGATGTGGACATAGCCATCGGTGAGCTGCACTTTGCCTTGGCGCAAGGCTTTGATTTCCCAGCCTTGCAGCACCATGCCCGCCTCGTAGCGCTCTTCAAAGAAGTAGTCGTACGCGGCTCTTTTGTTTTCGGCTATGCGCGCAGTGCTTTGCGCTTTCTTAGCGTCTTTCTTTTTGGGCTGGGTTTCTTTAGACATAGGGCAAAGTAAAATGAAGCGAGAATTATCGCACCTCATGAAATCCGTTCACAAATCCGTTTTGATTTGGTACAGCGCCGCACAAATGTGCGAGCTGGTCGCCGATGTCAGCAAGTACCCCGAGTTTTTGCCTTGGTGCACCTACGCCAAGCAATTGCCGCCCGATGCTGACGGCTCGTATGTGGCCGAAATCGGCATGGGTTTTGCGGGCATGAAGCAGATGTTTGCCACGCGCAATGTGCTCGTGCCAGCAGCGTCGCTCAGCATGCGTTTGACCGAAGGGCCGTTTAGCAACCTAGAGGGGGATTGGGTTTTCACACCCGTGGAAGGCGATCCGGGCGCATGCCGTGTCACCCTCGACCTGCACTACGCTTTCAATCCCCTACTCTCAGCCATCGTCGGGCCGGTGTTCGACAAAATTGCCAACACCATGGTGGACTCATTTATCACGCGTGCGGAACAAGTTTATGGCACTTGAACTGGCGTTTGCGACTGCGCTCACTCGCATGAGGGTGCCCGCGTGAGCATACAAATCACCATTTGCTACGCCCCAAAGGCGCGCCAAGTGCTAGAGAAGGCGCTACAAGCGTCTAAAGGCGCGAGCTTGATACAAGCTATCCAAAACAGCGGCCTGCTGCAAGACTGGGCTTTAGGCGCCGATTGGGCCAACTGCCATTTTGGTGTTTGGAATGAACGCATCAAAGACCCCGAGCAATACATCGTGCAAGACGGCGACCGCATAGAAATTTACCGTGGTTTGCGCGTGGACCCGATGGTGGCGCGGCATGAGCGCTTTAAAAAGCAGGGCGCTCGCTCGGCTGGTTTGTTTGCCAAACGCCGGCCAGGCGCCAAGCCAGGGTATTAAACGCCGTGACTGAGCAAGCCGCCGCGCCGCAAACCGATACGCCTTGGCGTTTATCAGTCGCACCGATGATGGACTGGACCGATAGGCATTGCCGCTATCTGCACCGGCTGATCACCAAAAACACCCTGCTCTACACCGAAATGGTCACGACGGGCGCACTGTTGCGCGGCGATGTTGAGCGCCATTTGCGTTTTGATGCGAGCGAGCACCGCGTCGCGCTGCAATTGGGCGGCAGCGAGCCTGCTGATTTGGCAGCCTGCGCCAAGCTGGGCCAAGACTGGGGTTATGACGAAATCAATTTGAACTGCGGCTGCCCTTCGCCCCGCGTGCAGCGCGGGTCTTTTGGCGCGTGTTTGATGAGCGAGGCCGATTTGGTGGCTGACTGCGTCAAAGCCATGCGCGATGCCAGCCAACTGCCCATCACCGTGAAAAACCGCATCGGCGTGGACAAAACCCAAAGCTACGAATTTGTACGCGACTTTATCGGCACGGTGGCGCAAGCGGGCTGCGAGGTTTTTATCGTACATGCGCGCAGCGCTTGGCTAGACGGGCTGAGTCCTAAAGAGAATCGCGAAATTCCGCCGCTGCGTTACGACATCGTGCACCGGCTCAAACGGGATTTTCCGCAACTGACCATCGCCATCAATGGCGGCATTACCCAGTACGAGGAAATTGCCGAGCAACTGCAAGCAGTCGACGGCGTGATGCTGGGCCGCGAGGCCT
>CAZUUN010000166.1:0-3387 GCA_964622735.1 uncultured Burkholderiaceae bacterium
CATTCTCTGACATGTTGTTCAACCTGCGCCACATCGCGCGGCTCGACGAGTTGGCACAGCTGCCGACACTGGCCGATGCCAGCCTCGACACCGCGCAAGCCGTGTTGAACGAGTGCGCCAAATTTACGCAAGAAGTGGTCGCACCGCTGAACCACAGCGCCGATAAAGCACCGAGTTACCTAAAAGACGGCCAAGTCCACACCAGCGCGGGCTTTCCAGAAGCCTACAAAAAATTCGTCGCCGGTGGCTGGCAGGGCCTGCAACACCCCGTTGATTTTGGCGGCCAAGATTTGCCCAAAACCATAGGCGCGCAGTGCATCGAAATGCTCACCAGCGCCAGCTTGAGCTTCTCGCTCGCGCCGATTTTGACCAACGGCGCGATCGAGGCCATGCTGACCGCGGGCAGCGACACGCTCAAAGCGCTGCTGCTCGAAAAACTCGTGACTGGCCAATGGGCGGGCACCATGAACCTGACCGAGTCGCAAGCTGGCTCAGACTTGGCGCAAATTCGCAGCCGCGCCGAGCCCACAGCCGATGGCCAATACAAAATCTTTGGCACCAAAATCTTCATCACCTACGGCGACCAAGACCTGACCGAGAACATCGTGCACTTGGTGCTCGCACGCGTGAGCGGCGCGCCCGAGGGCGTGAAGGGCATCAGCCTTTTTATGGTGCCCAAATTCCTGATTAACGCCGATGGCAGCTTAGGTGCGCGCAACGATGTGCAGTGCGTCAGCTTAGAGCACAAGCTGGGCATCAAAGCCTCGCCTACCGCGGTTTTGCAATACGGCGACGCTGGTGGCGCTTTGGGTTATTTGGTGGGCGAAGAAAATCGCGGCCTCGAATACATGTTCATCATGATGAACGCCGCCCGCTACGATGTGGGCATGCAAGGCGTGGGTTTGGCCGAGCGCGCTTATCAGCAAGCCGTGGCCTACGCCCAAGACCGCGTGCAAAGCCGCCCCGTAGACGGCAGCGCCAAGCACAGCGTCGCCATTATTCAGCACCCAGATGTGCGCCGCATGCTCATGACCATGCGCAGCCTGACACAAGGCTGCCGCGCCATGGCAACCTATGCCGCGGCTGCTTACGACCGCGCCCACCACGGCCCAGCAGAGGAGCGCGAAGCGAATCAAGCACTCTACGAATTCCTCGTGCCTTTGGTCAAAGGCTTTAGCACCGAAATGAGTTTAGAAGTGGCGCAGCTGGGCGTGCAAGTACACGGCGGCATGGGCTATATCGAAGAAACGGGTGCGGCGCAACACCTGCGCGACGCCAAAATCTTGGCCATTTATGAAGGCACGACCGCGATACAGGCCAATGACTTGGTCGGGCGCAAAACCCTGCGCGATGGTGGCCAACTGGCGCACAGCATCGTCCAACAAATGCTGCAAACGGCCAGCCGCTTGCAAGCGCACGGTGCGCCACAAGCGCAAGCCATCGCAAACAGCCTCTCTGCTGCCGCGCAAGCCTTGGCGCAAAGTATTGAATTCATGGTGCAGCACGCTAAGAACGGGCCGAACGCGGCTTATGCGGGCAGCGTGCCCTATTTGCTGCTAGCGGGCAATGCGGTGGCGGGCTGGCAAATGGCCGAGTCGTGGCTGGCAGCAGATACCCTGGGCGCTGATGATCAAGGCTTTGCCAAGGCAAAAAAAATCACCGCCGCCTTTTATGCGCAGCACCTGCTGCCGCGCTGCGCGGCTGCGGCTGACAGCATTTGCAATGGGGCTGAGAGCGTGATGGCTTTGGCCAGCACGGACTTTTAAGGCAAAAAAAAACGCTGCCCTTATCGGGGCAGCGCTGTTTGTTCTTATTTATTGTTTGGTACTTGGAACGCAGTTCTTAGCGATAGCCTAAGAAGAAAATCCAGATGTTCACCAGCAAGGCCAAGAACCAAATCACGCTGCGCATATTGGCTTGGTCGGCGATGTAGAGCATCAAATACAGCACGCGCAGACTAATCCACACCATGCACAAAATGTCGAGGTAGCCTTGATTCGCTTGCAAATAATGCGCCACGATGACAGCGGCGTAAAAGAAAGGCAGGGACTCAAACGCGTTGTATTGCGCGGCATTGGCGCGGGCTTGGTGGCCCGTTAATTTTGCCAGCCATTCGCGCGGGTTGTTGTTGTCAAAGCCGCCTTCGCTGCGCTTTTTGCCAAAACCGCCCGCCTTGGCAATCGTCGCCGAGGTATAGGGCAAAAACATGGCAATGACCATGCACCACATGGCAACGGTGAATTGGGTATCAAACATAGCAACCTTTCTTTTAACAAAATGATAGCGCGAGTTTAAAGGCCAAAGCCTGCCAGCGACAATTTTGCTTTGGGCTTTCCGCGCAGACTGTGTTTTATAATTCACAGCATTCAGCCCGCTCCACATTTAGGCTTAAGCGGGCATTTTTTATGCTTTTTTATAGAGTTAGCGCATCATGGATATCGAACAAATCAACGCCATCGGCATTTTGCTGCAAGACTTAAGCGAGCGCGTGCAAGAGCTTCGGGGGTATCTTTGACTGGGAAGAAAAATCCCGCAAACTCGATGATGTCAACGCCGCGCTAGAAGACCCCGCCATTTGGAACAACCCCAAGAAGGCGCAAGAACTCGGCAAAGAGAAAAAAGCCCTTGAAGGCGTTGTGCTCGTGCTCGACAAACTGGGCCGCGACATTGCTGACAACCTGGAGTTGTTTGAGATGAGCCACGCCGAGGGCGACAGCGAAGGCCTGGCCGCCATCGAAGCCGAAACGCAAACCATTGCGTCTCAAGTCAAGAATCTCGAATTCCGCCGCATGTTCAACCAACCGGCGGATCCGAACAACGCGTTTATCGAGATTCAAGCGGGCGCAGGCGGCACCGAGGCTTGCGATTGGGCCTCTATCTTGATGCGTCAGTATTTGCGCTACGCCGAACGCAAGGGCTTTAAAGCCACGATAGAAGATGAAACTTCAGGCGATGTCGCTGGCATACGCGGTGCCAGCATCAAGATCGAAGGCGATTACGCCTTTGGCCTGTTGCGCACCGAAACGGGTGTGCACCGCTTGGTACGCAAATCGCCTTTCGACTCATCGGGCGGGCGCCACACCAGTTTCGCCAGCGTTTTTGTCTACCCTGAAATCGACGATTCGATAGAAATTGACATCAACCCGGCCGATGTGCGGGTCGATACCTACCGCGCCTCGGGTGCGGGTGGTCAGCACATCAACAAAACCGACTCGGCGGTGCGCTTAACCCACATACCCACGAATATCGTCGTGCAATGCCAAGACAGCCGCAGCCAGCATAGCAACCGCGACACCGCCTGGTCGCGTCTGCGCTCGCGTTTGTATGACCATGAGATGCGCAAAAAACTCGAAGCGCAACAAAAACTCGAAGACAGCAAGACCGATG
>CAZUUN010000167.1:0-3368 GCA_964622735.1 uncultured Burkholderiaceae bacterium
CCGCCTTGCGCCAGCAGCACTTCGTGGCGGCCGCGCTCGACGATGCGACCGGCTTCTAAAACCAAAATCTCATGCGCATGCACCACGCTTGATAAACGGTGGGCAATGACGAGCGTGGTTTTTTGCGCGCTCATATCGTAGAGTTGGGCTTGTATCGCGCGCTCATTCGCTGAATCAAGCGCGCTCGTCGCTTCATCCAAAATCAAAATCGGCGGGTTCTTCAAAAGCGTGCGGGCAATCGCCACGCGCTGGCGCTCGCCACCTGAGAGTTTCAGGCCGCGCTCGCCCACCATGGTGGCATAGCCCTTGGGCAAGCGTTTGATGAAATCATGGATTTGCGCGGCTCGCGCCGCCGCTTCGATTTCTTCTTGGCTCGCATCGGGCCTGCCATAAGCAATGTTGTAGCCTATGGTTTCGTTAAACAGCACGGTGTCTTGCGGCACGATGCCAATGGCACGGCGCAAGCTCGTTTGCTGCAAGCTGCGCACATCGTGGCCCGCCACCAGCACACCCGCGCCAGCTGCGCCTTCGCTCACATCATAAAAACGATAGAGCAAACGCGCCAAAGTGGATTTACCCGAGCCTGAGGGCCCAACCACCGCCACGGTTTTACCAGCTGGAATAGTGAAGCTCAGGTCATGCAGAATCGGCCGTTCGGCTTCGTAAGCGAAGGACACATGCCAAAACTCGACATCCATACTCGGGCTTGTTTCCAGCGCAATCGCATCGGGCGCGTCTTTGATCTCGGCGGGCACATCCAAGAGTGCAAACATGCGCTCCAAGTCGGTCGTGCTTTGCTTGATTTCGCGATAGAGCACGCCCAAAAAATTCAAGGGCATGTAGAGCTGGATCATGAAAGCATTGACCATGACCAAATCACCCAAAGTCATAACTCCTAGCGACACCGCAGCAGTAGCGCGGTAAAGGATGGCGACTAAGGCGATGGCGATGATAACTTGCTGACCTGCATTCAACAGCGACAAGCTGCTTTGGCTTTTCATGCGGGCGGCATAGACGCCCAGCAAAGAAGTGTCATAACGCTGCGCTTCGCGCGCCTCGTTGTTAAAGTATTTAACGGTCTCGTGGTTGATGAGCGAATCCACCATGGTGGTGTGCGCTTGCGAGTCGAGTAAATTCGCTTCTTGCCGGTACTTGGTGCGCCACTCGGTCACGCTGATGGTGAAAACAATATAACTGAGCACAGCCGCGCCCGTGATCCAAGCAAAACCAGCATCGAATTTGAAGGCCAAAATGCCTAAGACCAAAGCGATCTCCACAAAAGTCGGGAAGATCGAATACAGCGAATAAGAAATGAGGGATTCGATGCTGCGCACGCCGCGCTCAATGTCGCGCGTTAAGCCACCCGTTTGCCGTGTGAGGTGAAAGCGCAGGCTCAGTGCGTGCAAATGCCGAAAAGTCTTGAGCGCGACCGCGCGCGTCGCGCCTTGCGTGGCCTTGGCAAAAATCAGCTCGCGCAATTCGGTCAGCAGCGAAGTGGACAAACGCAACAAACCATAGGCCACGATCAAACCCACAGGCACGATCAGCGCCGCCTGCGCCATCGTCGGCTTGGGCGTCATGGCGTCGATCAGCTCTTTGAGCAAAATCGGCACGCCCACATTGGCAAACTTGGCTGCCAACACGCACAAGAGCGCAAAAATCAAACGCCATTTGTACTGCCACAAGTAGGGAAAGAGCCTTTTCAGGGTGGCGGCAAGTGGCTGGCTGCGCGTGTGCTGGGCATCTGCGGGCAAAGGGTGGGATGAGGAGGGGCGCATGGCAATGATGTGGGTACTAAAGATGCATTATCAACGCCAGCGACTAGCCCACAGCAGACGCAGCCACGAAGGCGTCACGCACGCGCACAGCGGTATCGGCAAAGTCGCTAAAGACGCCATCCACACCCAAGGCAAAGAAGCGCTGGTATTCGGCCTCTGCGCTGGCCGCATAGTCCTGCGCCAGATACTGAACCTCGTTGCGAAAAGTCCAAGCGTGTACCAACAAGCCCATTTGATGCGCCTGCTCAACCAGCGGCGTAGCAAGTAATAAAGTACGAACACCATCTGCACCGGCCATCGTGGGCACGATGTGGCCTTTCCACGGGCCTATGCCATCGGCATAGCTTTTGATGAATGCCAAGCCCTCTGGTCGCAGCAGGTCTGCAAAGCCACGCGTCTCGCCACTCAGCACCCAATCGTAAGGCTGGCGCTGGTGCGCAGTCCACAGCAGGCTGCCATCGGCGCGCTCCGTCGCGGCGCCTAGCAGCTGCACCAAACGCAGCGGCGTGCGGCTGCGCAAGCTTTGCAAATTGCCCACCTCTAGCGATTGAATGATGACGGGTGCGCTGGCGTCGTCATAGCCATGTTTGGCCAGCAGCGCTAGCAACGGCTCTTCTAGCGCCAAACCCAAACTGGCGTGGTAGCTGGGGTGCTTGGTTTCTGGGTAAGTGCCTATCGTGCGACCCAGCGCTTGGCTTTGCGTTTTGGCCAGCGCTAATATTTCATCGTAGGTCGGAATCTGGAACAGGTCGTTAAAGCGCTGTTCACGCGCTGCATGCACTTGCCGTGCACGCAAGGTTTTGATTTCGGCCAAGCTGAAGTCGCAGGCGAACCAGCCGTGCACGGCAACGCCATCGATGGTGCGCTGCGTACGCCGCTGCGCAAACTCGGGGTGCGCCGCGACATCGGTGCTATCGGCCAAATTCGGCTCGTGTCGTGCAATCAAATGGCCGTCTTGCGTGGCGACCAAGTCAGGTTCAATGAAGTCAGCGCCCATCGCTATCGCGGCTTGATAGGCCTCTAGCGTGTGCTCCGGCAAATAGCCGCAAGCCCCGCGATGCGCGATAACAAGCGGCGCACTGGCAGGCAGGCTGCGGACATGGGCGCGATTGACGCTGCGCATGCCCGACTTTCGGTTTTAGCCCAAGGCTTTCACAACCGCCGCACCCATCTCGCTGGTGGAGACTTTGGTCGTGCCTGCGCTGTAGATATCCACGGTGCGCAGCCCTTGTTGCAAGACTTTCTTCACCGCTGCTTCAATGCGGCAAGCGGCTTCTTCTTGCTCGAAGGAGTAGCGCAGCATCATGGCCGCGGACAAAATCGTCGCCAGCGGATTGGCTATGCCTTGGCCCGCGATATCGGGTGCGCTGCCGTGGCTAGGCTCATACAGGCCTTGTTTTTTATCGTTCAGGCTAGCCGAAGGCAGCATGCCGATCGAGCCCGTCAGCATCGCGGCCTCATCACTCAAAATATCGCCGAACATATTGCCGGTAACGACCACATCCAACTGCTTAGGCGCGCGCACCAATTGCATAGCGGCATTGTCGACATACATGTGCTCCAGTTTGACATCTGGGTACTGCTGACCCA
>CAZUUN010000168.1:0-3319 GCA_964622735.1 uncultured Burkholderiaceae bacterium
GAACAAAGATGAAGCTGTTGTACGGCGCGTCTTGCCGCGTGATGAGGCGGTCAGTTTCTTCCAAAATATGGGTGAGATATATAAGGCCGAGATCATTGCCAGCATTCCCAGCAATGAAGATGTCTCGCTCTATCGCGAAGGCGACTTTGAAGATTTGTGCCGTGGCCCGCATGTGCCCTCAACCGGCAAACTCAAACACTTTAAATTGATGAAGGTAGCGGGCGCCTACTGGCGTGGCGACCAAAAAAATGAGCAGTTGCAGCGCATTTATGGCACGGCCTGGGCTAGCAAAGACGATTTGCAACAGTATTTGCGCATGCTGGAAGAAGCAGAAAAGCGCGACCACCGAAAATTAGGCCGCGAGCTGGATTTGTTCCACATTGACGAGCACTCGCCGGGTACTGTTTTTTGGCATCCTAAAGGCTGGACGCTGTGGCAAGAGGTGGAGCAATACATGCGCCGCGTCTACCGTGACAACGGCTATGAAGAGGTCAAGGGCCCACAAATCTTGGATAAAAGCTTGTGGGAGAAAACAGGGCATTGGGACAAGTACCGCGAAAATATGTTTGTCACCGAGAGTGAAAAACGCGATTACGCCCTGAAGCCCATGAATTGCCCGGGCCATATTTTGATTTTTAAACAGGGCTTAAAAAGCTACCGTGATTTGCCCTTGCGTTACGGCGAGTTTGGTCAGTGCCACCGCAATGAGCCCACTGGTGGCTTACACGGCATCATGCGCGTGCGCGGCTTCACCCAAGACGACGGGCACATCTTCTGTACCGAAGAAATGATTTTGGACGAATGCGTGGCCTATACCGCGCTCTTGCAAAAAGTCTATCAAGACTTCGGCTTTACCGACATCATTTATAAAGTCGCCACGCGGCCAGAGCAGCGTATCGGCTCAGACGAAAGCTGGGACAAGGCAGAAAACGCCTTGTTTGAGAGCTTGCGCCGCGCCAACTGCGATTTTGAGGTCTCGCCTGGTGACGGCGCTTTCTATGGCCCGAAAATCGAATACACCCTCAAAGACGCGATAGGTCGGCAGTGGCAGTGCGGCACAATTCAAGTGGATTTCTCTATGCCTGAGCGCTTAGGGGCGGAATATGTCGGCGCAGATGGCAATCGCCACCGCCCTGTCATGCTGCACCGCGCCATCGTCGGTAGTTTTGAGCGTTTTATCGGTATTTTGATTGAGCAACACGCTGGCGCGCTGCCCACTTGGCTGGCGCCAGTGCAGGTGGTTGTCTGCGGCATCACGGGTGCACAAGACGCTTATGTGCAAGAAGTGGTACAAAAGCTCAAGTCTGAAGGCATACGCGCCATCAGTGATTTGCGTGGCGACAAAATCACCCTTAAAATACGCGAGCATGCCTTGCAAAAAGTCCCTTACATTTTGGTAGCGGGCGATAAAGAAAAGGCCAGTGCTGCCGTTGCAGTTCGTGCGCGTGGCAATCAAGATTTGGGTGTGATGTCGAGCGACGACTTTATGCGTCGTATCGTGCACGACATTCGCCAAAAAACCTGATGCAACGCGGCATTATTTTTTAAAGCAGAGCTGCATTTTTTATATTGAATCAAAGGAAAAACCATCGCTACAACGCCCTACACCCCGCAAACGCCTCGCCCTCCGCGCCCGCCCCGTCCGTCGCGCTATCACCGAGAGGAGCGCAAGCACCGTCTGAACCGCGAAATCAACGCGGTTGAGGTGCGTATTTCAGGCCCTGATAATGAACCTTTGGGTGTGGTCAGCCTGGCAGAAGCCCTGCGCATGGCCAGCGAGATGGATGTCGATTTGGTAGAGATTGCGCCGATGGCGAGTCCGCCGGTTTGCCGCTTGATGGATTACGGCAAATTCAAATACCAAGAACAGAAAAAAGAACACGATGCCAAGCTCAAGCAAAAGGTCATCGAGGTTAAAGAAATCAAACTACGCCCGGGTACGGATGAGGGCGATTACCAAGTCAAAATGCGCAATATCAAGCGCTTCTTGGAAGATGGCGACAAAGTCAAAGTCACGCTGCGTTTCCGTGGTCGTGAGATCGCCCACCAAGAACTCGGTATGGCGCAACTCAACCGCATTCGCGACGATTTGGGCGATGCCATCGTGGTCGAGTCTATGCCTCGCCTAGAAGGCCGCCAAATGGTGATGATGATCGCTGCGGGCAAGAAAAAACCAGCTGCTGCTAAACCAGCTGCCGCAACGCCAGTTGCTGCGCCTGCTGCGAAAGCGCCTGAAGTCGCGAGCGAGTAAGCGACGCGAAGAACAGCGCACCGCAGTGTGCGCTGCTCACAGCCATAAAAAATCCCGCTCTAGAGCGGGATTTTTTATGGGGCAAGACGCTAGGCGGCCAGTCTTAACGACCTTGGTGGCAGCGTTTGCCTGGGTTTTTCTTATTGTTGGTGTTCAGACCACGCGCACGGCTGACTTTTTGACCGCCGCCATCGCGATGGGGTGTAAAGCTGGCAGTGGCAGGAGCTGCAGGCGTCGCTTTGCGGTCTGCTTCGGTTCGAATTTTGTTGCCCATAATCAAGTATCCTTTTGCGAATAGAGTGTGTAGCCGTGGCTGAGTCCGCTATTTTACCTGTTTTACGTCATGCCCCCAATATCTCCGAGCAGTCAAATTTTGCACCTTGCAATTCGGGCGGTGCCGGGTGCAGCAAAAACGCAGTTGCTCGGGTGGTATGGCAGCGCCATCAAGGTGCGGGTGGCGGCAAAGCCTGAGGATAATGCTGCCAATAAAGCCCTGATGCATTGGTTACGCAAAACCCTGCAAGCCGAGTCGGTGGAGATCGTCGCGGGGCAGTCGGCGCGCACCAAGGTGGTCAAACTGGCGTTTGCGCAAAGGGCACCCAGCGCGCAAGCGGCCTACGACTTGTTGGCAGCTGCGGGCTAATGGTGTGTGGATGTTCAGTTTTTTAGTTTTGCCAAGTCCTGTGGAGCAATAAACCGTATGCAATGGTTGGCCAACCGTTTTCAGATTGATCTGCGTCAGCCGCGTTTGATGGGCATCGTCAATTGCACACCTGACTCGTTTTCAGACGGCGGGCAGTTTGCTGATACGCGCTCGGCCTTGCGCCATTGCGAGCAATTACTGCGCGAGGGCGCTGATATTTTGGATGTGGGGGCGGAGAGCTCGCGCCCGGGGGCACAGCCGCTGCCTTTGGCAGACGAGTTGGCGCGTTTAGCACCCATCGTGACCGCAGCGCTGACGCTGGGTGTGCCGATTTCTATCGACACCTACAAGCCCGCAGTCATGCAAGCCATGTTGGATTTGGGCGTGGACATCATCAACGACATTTGGGCGCTGCGCCAGCCGCA
>CAZUUN010000169.1:0-3309 GCA_964622735.1 uncultured Burkholderiaceae bacterium
TGCCGCCCGCGCCCACCACGCTGGTGATGTTGATGATGCGGCCATGGCGCTGCTTCATCATCGGCTTAATGGCGGCGCGGCTCAAGCGAAAGACGGCGCTCAGATTCGTGTCCAGCACTTCGTCCCACTGCTCGTCTTTCATGCGCATGGCCAAAGTATCGCGCGTAATGCCCGCATTGTTCACCAAAATATGCAAGCCGCCGTGCTGTTTGACGATGGCGTCTATCGCCGCATCTGTTGCTGCCGCATCGGTCACGTTCAGCGCCAAGCCTTGTATGCCGGTGGCGCTGATTTTGTCTGCGCCTTCTTGCGTGGTGGCCGTACCGATCACCGTTGCGCCTTGCGCTTTCAATTGCGCGGCAATGGCTGCGCCCAAACCACGGCTTGCGCCCGTTACCAAAGCGATTTTGTTTTCTAGTGTCATGCAGATTTCTCTCTTGTTTTTTTATGCCAAGTCAGCGCGGGTTTGCTCAAGGCTGGCGGGGTCAAAAATCGTCAGGGCTTGCAAATCAGCGTCGATGCGCTTGGCCATGCCCGCCAATACTTTGCCGGGGCCGCATTCGACGATGTGGCTGATGCCACGCGCTTTGATGGCCTGCACACACTCGACCCAACGCACGGGGCCAAAGGCTTGGCGGTAGAGCGCGTCTTTGATTTTGGCGGCGTCTGTTTCCACCAGCACATCGATGTTGTTGATGACGGGAATTTGCGGCGTGCCCAGGGTCAAATCAGCCAGCGCGGCTTGCAGTTTGAGCGCGGCAGGGCGCATCAGGCTAGAGTGGAATGGCGCTGACACGGGTAGGTTCAAGGCGCGCTTGGCGCCAGCTTCTTTCAGTGCCGCGCAGGCTTGCTCAACGCCCGCTTTGGTGCCCGCAATCACGGTTTGGCCGGGGTCGTTGAAGTTCACCGCTTCGGCAATCTCGCTGCTGCCAGCCATGGTTTTTGCGCAAACTTCGCGCACGGTGTTGGCATCTAAGCCCAAAATAGCCGCCATCGCGCCCACGCCCACAGGCACGGCTTCTTGCATGGCGGCGGCGCGCAAACGCACCAGCGGCACGGCTTGCGCCAGCGTCAATACGCCAGACGCCACCAGCGCTGTGTATTCGCCCAAAGAGTGACCCGCCACTGCGGCAGGCGCAGCGCCGCCCTCAGCCAGCCAAGCGCGGTAAGCGGCAATGCCCGCCACCAGCATGACGGGCTGGGTGTTGGTGGTCAGCGCCAAATCTTCTTTCGGCCCTTCGTGAATCAAGCGGCCCACATCTTGCCCCAACGCGGCTGAGGCTTCTTCTAAAACGGCCAACACGGCGGGGTGCTGACCCCACGCGTCTAACATGCCCACGGCTTGCGAGCCTTGGCCCGGAAATACAAATGCAAATGCAGTCATAGATAAATCATTCAATATAAAAGAGAGGTCGGCAAAAGAGCAGCCTAGTTTTAGCTCTGCATGTCTTCAGGGCCCCAATAGGCTTTCATCGAAGTGAATTGCCCAGCCGCGTTGAAAGTCATGACATCAATCACACGAATGTTCATCGCTTTACCGCCCCAGTTGAGCTTGACCTCAAACGCCATGGCCGCGCTGTCGCCATGCGAAGTGCGAATTGGCGCATTCAAATGCAGCTTCGGCTCGGCTTGCATAGAGGTGGCGTAAAACGCTTCGATCTCAGCATGACCGCGCAAGATTTTGCCGCTGCCAACTGGGTCTTCCACCGTCGCATCAGGCGCGTAGAGTTTGACCACGCCAGCCAAATCGCCCGCGTTCATGGTGTCGATATAGGCCTGCATGGCAGCCCGTTTGGTCTCATTGCTACAAGTCATTTCGTCTCCTGTTGATATGGGTTTGCTGCCAGTTTAAGCCACGGTTTTACACCGCAGCTTTACAGCAAAATTTCATTGGCAATTTGTTGCGCAAAGCTATCGCGCTGGCGCACCAACACGGCTTCATTGCCGCGCACCAAAATTTCAGCCGCGCGATTGCGCGTGTTGTAGTTGCTCGCCATGCTCATGCAATAAGCACCCGTTGACAGCACCGCGAGTAAGTCGCCTTCTTGCACTTGCAGCGCACGCTCTTGACCCAGCCAGTCGCCGCTCTCGCACACGGGGCCGACAACATCGTAGACCCGCGCCGCGCCGCTTTGCGTCTGCGCCAAAGGCACGATGGCGTGATAAGCCTGATACATGGCTGGGCGCGGCAAATCGTTCATCGCCGCATCAACAATACAGAAATTTTTCTCTTCGCCTTGTTTGAGATAAAGCACTTGGGTCAAGCACACGCCCGCATTGCCCACCAGCGACCGACCCGGCTCGATGATGATGGCGCGGTCGCCAAAGCCGCGCGCATCGAGGCGCGCCAAGATTTGTGCCCAGAGCGCATCGGCCTTGGGCGGCTCTTCGTCTTGGTACTGAATGCCTAAGCCGCCGCCAAAGTCCAAGTGCTGCAAAGCAATGCCTGCCGCTTCGATCTGCACGACCAAGTCCAGCACTTTATCCACCGCCTCAAGATAAGGCGCGGCCTGCGTGATTTGCGAGCCAATGTGGCAGTCAATACCGCGCACGGCGATGCCCGGCAGTTGCGCGGCGTGTACATAAGTGGCGAGCGCCTCTTCATGGGCAATGCCAAATTTGTTCGCCTTCAAACCGGTCGAAATATAAGGGTGGGTTTTGGCATCGACATTGGGGTTGACGCGCACGCTGATGGGCGCGGTCCTGCCCATGCTGCTGGCGACTTGGCTCAAGACTTCCAGCTCGGCGCGGCTCTCGACATTGAAGCAGTGGATGCCAATACCCAGCGCAAAGCGCATCTCGGCGCGGGTTTTGCCCACGCCTGAGAACACCAGTTTTTGCGGATCGGCGCCCGCTTTGAGCGCGCGCTCCATCTCGCCTTGCGAGACGGTGTCGAAGCCGCAACCCGCTTGCGCCAGCAACTGCAAAATAGCCAAATTGCTATTGGCTTTGAGCGCGTAGCAAATCAAAGACTGGCGCCCCGCCAAGCCCTGTTGATAGGCTGCCAAGGCGGCCAATATGCTGGCTTGGCTGTAGACGAAAAGTGGGGTTGCGTGGGTCTGCGCCAATTGCGCCAAATCCACGCCCTCGACTTGCAAAGCGCCTTGTTTGTAGTGCACAAAAGGTGCGCCGGGAAGTGTAGTCAAGCTCATGGTTTAAGGCGCAGTGGGTGTAGCAGTTGGGGTGTCAGTGGGTGTATCGGTGGCGGCGTTAGCAGTAGCCATGGGCACAGCTGCTGCGCTGGGCAAATACAGAGGGCCTTTTTGCCCGCAGGCGCTAAGAGTGGCCAAAGCAGCGGTCAGGATTAAG
>CAZUUN010000170.1:0-3244 GCA_964622735.1 uncultured Burkholderiaceae bacterium
GCAGCATCAAAGTGGCTGAAGCCGCCAAGGTGATAGAGAACACCCAGCGCGATCTGAACATCGCCTTGGTGAACGAGCTGTCGGTGATTTTTGAGCGTCTAAACATAGACACTCTGGATGTACTCGAAGCGGCGGGCAGCAAGTGGAACTTTTTGCCCTTCCGCCCCGGTTTGGTGGGCGGCCACTGCATCGGTGTTGATCCTTACTACCTCACGCACAAAGCCGAAGAGGTGGGCTACCACCCGCAAGTCATCTTGGCGGGGCGCCGCATCAACGACAACATGGCGCGCTATGTCGCCCAAAATGTGATCAAGCGCATGCTGCAGGGCGGGGTTGATGTGGCGCGTGCCACCGTCGGCGTGCTCGGCCTCACCTTTAAAGAAAACTGCCCCGACATCCGCAACAGCAAAGTCATAGACTTGATCACCGAACTGCAAGGCTGGGGCGTGCAAGTGCGCGTGGCCGATGCTTGGGCCGATGCGGCTGAGGTGCAGCGCGAATACGGTCTGGAATTGGTCAGCCAAGAACAAGTGCAAGATGTGGATGCGCTCGTGGTGGCGGTGGGGCATCAGCAATACCGCGACATGCAGCCGCAAGCGCTGCGCCAGCTTTGCCGTGGCGAGCAGCCCGTGCTGGCTGATGTCAAAGCCCTGTTCGACCGCCACGCACTGGCCGAGGCTGGCTTTGTGGTCTTCAGGCTGTAAAGCCTGATTTTTCAGATCAAAATCATCGATTCAGGCCGTCAAACCTGCCTGAAGCACTATAAAAAACGAAGTAAATAGAGTAGGGGTAAGCACCATGCAACAATTTCCAACGATAGAAGGCCGCAAAATCCGCTACGCCCTAGTGGGCTGTGGCCGCATAGCCAAAAACCATTTCGCCTCCATCGCCCAATACCCTGATGATTTTGAGTTGGTAGCCGTCTGCGACATCGACCCGCAAGTGCTGCAAGCCCACCAGCAGCAGTTCAGCGTGCCCGGCTATCGCGGCATGGAAGAGATGCTGAAGGCTGAAAAAATCGACATCGTCGCCCTGTGCACGCCCAGCGGCCTGCACCCTGACGAAGCCGTACTGGCTGCCAAATATGGCGTGCATGTGCTGAGCGAAAAACCCATGGCCACCCGCTGGCACGATGGCCAGCGCATGGTTAAAGCCTGCGACGAAGCGGGCGTGCGCCTGTTTGTGGTCAAGCAAAACCGCCGCAACACCACGCTGCAATTGCTCAAACGCGCGGTCGAAGAAAAACGCTTTGGCCGCATCCACATGGTCAGCATCAATGTTTTTTGGACGCGCCCGCAGTCCTACTACGACCAAGGCAATGGCTGGCGCGGCACTTGGGAGTTTGATGGCGGCGCTTTTATGAACCAAGCCAGCCACTATGTCGACTTGCTCGACTGGCTCATCGGCCCGGTCGAAAAAATTCAGGCCATGACCAGCACCACGCGCGACATCGAGGCCGAAGACACCGGCGTGCTCAACATCAAATGGCGCAATGGCGCGCTCGGCTCGATGAGCGTCACCATGCTCACTTACCCGCAAAACCTAGAGGGCAGCATCACCATCTTGGGCGAAAAAGGCACCGTGCGCATAGGCGGCGTGGCCGTCAACGACATCCAAGTTTGGCAATTCGCCGACACCCAAGACTACGACGCGCAAACGCAAACCGCCAACTACGAAACCACCAGCGTCTATGGCTTTGGCCACCCGCTCTACTACAGCAATGTGCGCGATGTATTGCGCGGCCTGGCCGAACCCGAAACCGATGGCCGCGAAGGCTTGAAATCGCTCGAACTCTTGATCGGCGCTTATCTGGCAGCGCGTGACGGCACCACCGTCTCGCTGCCTTTGGATTACTGATCCAGACACCAAGCACCCAACACTACACATCAAGTAACAAGCACTATGAAAATCGGCATCGTCGGCGGCGGCATCAACGGCCTGTGCACAGCCTGGCAGCTGGCGCTGCGCGGCCATGCGGTCGATGTGTACGAGCGCGATGGCTTGATGCAAGCCACCAGCCAAACCTCTTCTAAACTGCTGCACGGCGGCCTGCGCTACCTTGAGAACCGCGAGTTCCGCCTAGTGCGCGAAGCCCTGCGCGAGCGCGATGCTTGGCTGCAGCGCGCGCCGCAGTTGGCGCAGCCCTTGCGCTTGGTCTTGCCCATTTATCAGGGTGGTCGTCGCCCGCGTGCCATGGTGGCGCTGGGTTTGTTTTTATACGACCACCTAGCGGGCAAAAGCGTGCTGCCCAAAGCGCAATGGCACAGCGCCGCCGAACTGTTGGCGCTAGACCCGCAGCTGCGTGCTGAGGGGCTGCGCGGCGGCTACGCTTTCTCTGACGGGCAAATGCACGACCACCAGCTTGGCCTGTGGGTGGCCGAACAAGCGCAGCAAGCGGGCGTGCGCGTGCACGAGCACACCGCTGTCGCGCGTGTTGCGCAGACCGGCGAGATCACGCTGGCCGCAGGCGAGTCAATCGGCTTTGACCGCGTCATCAACATTGCCGGCCCGTGGGCGCTGCAACTGCTAGCGCAAAGCGGCATTCAGGCCCAGCACCAGCTCGACTTGGTGCGCGGCAGCCACTTGGTTTTGGCCCAGCCTTGCCCGCAGGCTTATTTGCTTGAAGTGCCGGGCGAGCGCCGCATCTTTTTTGTGCTGCCGTGGCAGGGCCAAACCCTGGTTGGCACGACCGAAGTGCGCCAAAGCCTAGACGCGCCCATAGTCTGCAGCGCAGAAGAGCAGCGCTACCTCTTAGCCGCCTACCAACACTATCGCGGCAGCGCATCAGCGCCCGCCGCTGCGCCCGTGGTGGCGGCCAGCTTTGCTGGTTTGCGCCCGCTGATCTACAGTGCGCAAGACCCGGGTCGCGCCACCCGCGAATACGCGCTTGAGCGCCAAGGGCAGCTGCTCACCGTTATTGGCGGCAAGTGGACGACTTCTATGGCTTTGGGGCGCAAAGTGGTTGAAAACATCATAAATTAAGCATCAAATAGCCGTTTTAGGCCGCCAAACCTGCCTGAGCAGCTATTAAAAATGAAGTAAAAAGCACAGCCATCACCATGACTATCACCATACACCCCAGCGCCATCGTCGACGAAGGCGCGCAAATCGGCGCCGGTTCACGCGTCTGGCACTTTGCGCATGTTTGCGCCGGGGCCCAAATCGGCGCGGGCGTGTCGCTGGGTCAAAATGTATTTGTCGGCAACAAGGTCGTCATTGGCGACCGCTGCAAAGTGCAAAACAA
>CAZUUN010000171.1:0-3234 GCA_964622735.1 uncultured Burkholderiaceae bacterium
TGTTGACCCACGCTTTGGCCGCTTCAATAAAAGGCGCCACCTGCTCAGGCCGCAGCAGCACATAGTCGGGCGCCAAACAAGTCTGCCCCGCGTTCAGCAACTTGCTGCGAATGATGGCGGCGGCAGCGCGCGCCACATCCGCATCCGGCAGCAGCAGCACGGGTGATTTGCCGCCCAGCTCCAGCGTTACGGGCGTGAGGTTTTGGCTGGCAGCGGCCATGACTTTTTGCCCCGCCGCGCTCGAGCCCGTAAACAGCAAATGGTCAAACGGCAAAGCCACAAAAGCCTGCGCCACGCCGGGCGCCGAGCACACCACGCGCAGCACCTCGGGCGCAAAGTACTGCGCCACCAAATCTTGCAGCAGACGCGCAAACTGCGCGCTGTCTTCGGCAAACTTCAGCAGCACGCTATTGCCCGCCGCCAGTGCGCCCGCCAGCGGGCACAGCGCCAGCATCAGCGGGTAATTCCAGGGCACGCTGATACCCACCACGCCCTTGGGCTGCGGCAGCACCTCGTTGCGCGCGGGCAGCAACCACAGGCTAGCCCACGAATGCCGTGGGCGCATCCACGATTTGCCTTTTTTCAAAGCGCAGTCGATCTCGCTCAACACTTGCAGCATTTCTAAAAGCTGCGTCTCTTGCCAAGGGCGGTTACCAAAGTCGGCGTTGATCGCCGCGCAAATCGCGACTTTGTTCTCCAGCATCAAACGGCGCAGCGTTTGCAAACGCGCTTGGCGCTCGGGCCAAGTGGGAGCTGCGCCCTGCCGCGTGGCGGCATGCTGGATGGCGAATAAAGCGTTTAAATCTTGCATAGGTATTCCTTTATTCAGCTTTTATAAGCTTTTTAGCCAATATTGCAAGCGAAACCTGCCTGAGCAGCTATGAAATAAATAGTAAGCAATGAGCGGTATTAACCGCCACCAAACACCTGCTGGCGCAAGAGCGAGAGCTGGTCGCGCACGCGCGCGGCTTTTTCAAACTCCAAGTTTTGCGCGTGTTGCAGCATGAGTTTTTCGAGGCGTTTGATTTCTTTCGCCAAGTCCTTCTCGCTCAGCTCTAGCGTGTGGCTGCGCAGCAAATCGTTTTGGCTGGCCTCGTGCGCCTTGGCCGCTTTTTGCGCTTTGTCGCTGGTGGCGCCGTCGATCAAGTCTTTGATCCCTTTCACCACGCCGCGCGGCGTGATGTCGTTGGACAAGTTAAAGGCAATCTGTTTTTCGCGGCGGCGTTCAGTCTCGCCTATGGCTTTTTCCATAGACTTAGTCATGACATCGGCATACAAAATGGCGCGGCCATTCAGGTGGCGCGCGGCGCGGCCTATGGTTTGTATCAGGCTGCGCTCTGAGCGCAAAAAGCCTTCTTTGTCGGCATCCAAAATCGCCACGAGTGAAACCTCAGGCAAGTCCAAACCCTCGCGCAACAAGTTGATGCCGACCAGCACATCAAACACGCCTAGGCGTAAATCGCGCAAGATCTCGACCCGCTCAACCGTGTCAATGTCGCTGTGCAAATAGCGCACCGCGACGCCGTTCTCGCCCAAATAATCGGTCAGCTGCTCAGACATGCGCTTGGTCAAAGTCGTGATCAAGACGCGCTCGCCCTTCTCGGTGCGCAGGCGTATCTCGCCCAGCACATCGTCCACTTGGTTGGTCGCGGGGCGCACTTCCACAATCGGATCAACCAATCCTGTGGGGCGCACGACTTGCTCTAGTATTCGGCCCGAATGCGTTTTTTCGTAGTCAGCAGGCGTGGCCGAGACAAAAATGCACTGGCGCATGCGCGCTTCAAACTCTTCAAACTTGAGCGGGCGGTTATCGAGTGCGCTCGGCAGCCGAAAGCCATACTCGACCAGCGTGGTTTTGCGCGCGCGGTCGCCGTTGTACATGGCGTTGAGCTGGCCTATCATTTGGTGGCTCTCGTCCAAAAACATCAGCGCATCCGGCGGCAAATAATCGGTCAGCGTGGCTGGCGGCGCACCCGGCGCGGCGCCCGACAAATGGCGCGAGTAGTTCTCAATGCCTTTGCAGTGACCAATCTCGCTCAGCATCTCTAAATCAAAACGCGTGCGTTGCTCTAGGCGCTGCGCCTCGACCAGTTTGCCCATGCCGTTCAGCTCTTTCAGGCGGCTGACCAACTCCAACTTGATGCTCTCCACCGCGGCCAAGACCTGCTCACGCGGCGTGACATAGTGGCTGCTGGGGTAGATGGTGAAGCGCGGCACTTGCTGCACGACGCGACCTGTGAGGGGATCCAGCAAATAGAGCGCTTCGATTTCGTCGTCAAACAATTCGATGCGCACCGCCAGCTCCGAGTGCTCGGCCGGAAAGACATCAATCGTGTCGCCGCGCACCCGAAAATTGCCACGCGTGAATTCCATGTCGTTGCGCTGGTATTGCATGCGCACCAACTGCGCAATCGCATCGCGCTGGCTGACCTTGTCGCCCGGGCGCAAGATAAAGCGCATCTTGGTATAGCTCTCGGGCGCGCCGATACCGTAAATCGCGCTCACGGTCGCCACGATGATGGTGTCGCGCCGCTCTAAAACGCTTTTGGTGGCAGACAAGCGCATTTGCTCGATCTGCTCGTTGATGGCCGAGTCTTTTTCGATAAACATGTCGCGCTGCGGCACATAGGCCTCAGGCTGGTAGTAGTCGTAGTAGCTGACGAAGTACTCGACCGCGTTCTTGGGAAAGAAGCTGCGAAACTCAGAATACAACTGCGCCGCCAGCGTTTTGTTCGGCGCAAAAATAATGGCGGGGCGACCCGTGCGCGCAATCACATTTGCCATGGTGAAAGTTTTGCCCGAGCCCGTAACGCCCAGCAGGGTTTGGAACAGCTCGCCGTCGTCTATGCCCTCGACCAAACCGGCAATCGCCGTGGGCTGGTCGCCAGCCGGGGCAAAGGGTTGTGCCAAGAGGTAGGGCGAGTTGGGAAAGCTGAGCAAAGGCAGTTCGCCTTCGGCTGGGGAAGCAGCGGCAGCGGTGGCAGGAGAAGAGTTTTTAGACATGTGCGTGGCAATCAATCCGCCAGTGTAAACGCGCAGGCCGTGCCAAGAGTCGACAAGGGTTTAAGCCAAGCGGGTGCCCAGCGGAATCTCGCAACCAGGCTCGCTATCTAATCCGCCATCAGGCACGCACAAACGCACGGCGCCATTGGCATCGTGAAAGCCAGTCACCAAACATTCGCTCATGATGCTGCCAACCTGCTTGGGCGGAAAGTTGGTCACAGCCAGCACCAG
>CAZUUN010000172.1:0-3184 GCA_964622735.1 uncultured Burkholderiaceae bacterium
TGAGCGCTGATGCGGGTCACATGACCGCGCCGAGCATGGACGGCCCGCGCCGCGCCATGTTGTCAGCGCTGAGTAATGCGGGTTTGACGCCTGATGCCGTGAATTATGTGAATGCGCATGGCACCTCCACACCGCTGGGTGATGTGAACGAAACCCAAGCCATCAAAGCCGCGCTGGGCGATGCTGCTAAACGCGCCGTCATTAACTCGACCAAAGGCGCAACGGGGCATTTGCTCGGCGGTGCTGGCGGCCTAGAGTCGGTCTTTACCGTGCTGGCGCTGCACCACCAAATCTCGCCACCGACGATCAATATCTTTAACCAAGACCCCGAGTGCGATTTGGATTACTGCGCCAACACGGCGCGTGATCTGCGCATCGATGTCGCGCTGAAAAACAACTTCGGCTTTGGCGGCACCAACGGCAGCTTGGTCTTTAAGAAAATCTAAACCCACACTGCCCTTGTGCCGCGTGCGCTGAACGATTAGCCACCTAGTCCAAGGGTATTGTTTTTTTGTTATGGTGCCGCATACGCACTTGATTTTTTGTCTTGGAATCTGCACAGGAGAAACGCATGAACAATCAATGGCAAGCCGAAGTGGGCACTTTTGCCCAAGGCGACACGACGCAGCGCCACCGCGTGCTGCGCAATACCTATTGGCTTTTGGCGATCAGCCTGATCCCTACCGTTTTGGGCGCTTACATCGGCCTGAAGACCGGCATCGTCGCCAATTTGCGCGGCGGCATGGGCTTGGTCGTCTTTTTGGCTGGCGCTTATGGTTTCATGTTTGGTATCCACAAGTTTAAAAACTCAGGCGTGGGTGTGGCGCTTTTGCTGGCCTTTACCTTCTTCATGGGTCTCATGCTCTCGCGCATGCTGTCTATGGTTTTGGGCATGGGCAATGGTGAATCTCTGGTGATGACCGCCTTTGGCGCGACTGCGGGCGTGTTCTTTACCATGGCTTCGCTGGCCACGGTCATCAAGCGCGATTTGTCAGGCATGGGCAAGTGGCTGTTTGTGGGCGCACTGGTCGTGCTTTTTGGCGCCATCGTCAATGTCTTTGTTGGCAGCACTGCGGGCTTTATGGCGATCTCTATGCTGTGTGTGGGCGTGTTTAGCTTGTACATGCTCTACGACATCAAACAAATCTTAGATGGCGGCGAAACCAACTATGTCACTGCCACTTTGAGCTTGTACCTCGATATTTACAATGTTTTCCAAGGCTTGCTTGCCTTGTTTGGTCTGGGTGGCGGCAGCGACTAAGCTGCAGTGCTAGCCCCCATCAAAAAAACCGCCTTTCGGCGGTTTTTTTGATGCACAAGCCTTGTAGCGCTAATTAAGCCTATTTTTGAGATCAAAATCCTTGTTTTTAGCCGCTAATGCTGCCTGAGAAGCTATCAAATTATTAAGTCATTCCTAAGCTTGATACGCAGATAGCTTGCGCCTGCTTAACTCTGCCTGTGTATCACCCCGATCAGCGCCACCACGGTGATGCTGAGTATCAGCGCCAGCCCGCGCCAAAACATCAGCGGATTGCGCTCAATCAGCGGTGGTCGCCTGCGTGCCAAGGTGCTCGCGTTGGGTTGCTGCAGATCGTGGACGAACTCGGACAGCACCGCTTGGCGTTTGAGTGGGTTGGGGTGCACGGCCCGCTCTAGCACAGCGTCTATCCAGGCCGGAATCGGGCGGCTTGCGTCATTCAGCGCGCTGGCGTAGCGCAGTTGCATCAGGGCCGCGCGGGTGCGCAAGCCAGCCACTTTGGTGCCATAGGGCAGGCGGCCAGTGAGCATTTGGTAGGTGATGACGCCCAGGGAGAAGAGGTCTGCGCTCGGTGTCGCAGGCTCACCCAAAAAAATCTCGGGCGCGGTGTACTGCACCGTGCCCAAGATGGCATGGTTATCGGCAAAGGGCGCGTTTTCAGCTAATCCAGCAACATGAACTGAGCCTAGGTCGATGATCTTTACCGTGCCGGCGTGGTCGATCATGATGTTCTGCGGGCGCAGATCTTGGTGCAGCATCTCCATGTGGTGCAAGGCTTGCAGGCCGCGGGCGATTTGCGCCACGATGTCGCGCACCTCTGCCAGTTGTGGGCGCGGGTGGTCGAGCATCCATTGCGCCAGCGTCTGGCCTTGCACATACTCTAAGGCAACAAAAAGGTGTTCGCGCCGCCGGCTACTGGGCACAGCACGCACGACATGTGGGTTGTGCACGCGCCGTGCAATCCACTCTTCGAGTAGCAAGCGGTCGAGGGAGGACGCGTCGTCTTGCAGGTCGACAGAAGGGGTTTTTAGGGCCACTTGCTCGCCGCTGTCAGGCGCAATGGCGAGGTAGAGGTGGCTGCGGTGGCTGGCATACAGCTCGCGCACGATTTGGTAGCCATCCAGGGTGTCACGCGCGGCCAAGAGCGGCGGCAGGCGCAGAGCCGCGCTCTGGCGTTGCAGCTCCGCGCGGTCTTGCAGCGGCAAAGCGTCGATGCAAACGATTTGCACGGTCAGATTGTCGCTGCTGCCGCGCAGCAAGGCCTCAGCCGTGATGACGCGTGCGGCAAGGTCCAAGTCGTGGGCATACTCCTGCAGCGCTTGTGTGATGAAATGATCCCTTACATGCTCGTGCACGCCATCGGTGGCTAAGATGAAGGTGTCACCGACTTCGACCGACAAGGCGCGGTAGTCGATGTCGAGTTGAGGCTGAATGCCCATAGCGCGGGCGAGATGACTGTGGCCGCCCGGCAGTTGTACGCGGTGGTCTTGGGTGAGGGGCTCCAGCGTCTTGCCTTGCACGCGGTAGATGCGGGCATCGCCCACATGGAAAAGGTGCGCTGTCGCTGATTTGATGATGATGGCGCTGAGTGTGCAGACATGGCCGCGGTCTGCATCAAAGCGGTGGGGACCGCGCTGACTTTGCGCATGCAGCCAAGCGTTGGTGGCCGCCAGCACGCACTGTGCCGAGCGGCGCACGGTCCAAGCGTCCGATGTGCAGTAGTAGTCCACCAGCAGGCCATGCACTGCGGCCGCACTGGCGATGTGGCTGACACCGCTGCTGCTGATACCATCGGCCAGCGCCACCGTGATGCCCTTGCTGGCTAGCAGCGCCGGCTCCACGGGCACATAGGCGCCGTGGAAATCTTGGTTGATTTCCTTGCGGCCCTTGTCTGAATGCTGACCGATGCGTAGCCGCAGAGTGTCG
>CAZUUN010000173.1:0-3174 GCA_964622735.1 uncultured Burkholderiaceae bacterium
GCCAACAACTGCGCATCGAACAAGCCGACAGCAAGCTCGAAGAACTGTTGCAAAAGCTGCGCCCCGCGATGAACGGCCTAGGCTTTCAGCCCTGCAGCTAAACGCACTGCCTTGGCATGGCCGCATAATGCATGCCTATGGCTATTAGCACCGACTCTTTTGAACCCGCGCCGCGCGTCGTCTCAGGCGCTAGCAGCAACGCCCGCGAAGACGCACTAGAGCGCGCCCTGCGCCCCAAAATGCTCGACGACTATGTCGGGCAAGTGAAGGTGCGTGAACAGCTTGAAATCTTTATCAACGCGGCCAAAAAACGCGGCGAGGCGCTCGACCATGTGCTGCTCTTTGGCCCGCCGGGTTTGGGTAAAACCACGCTGAGTCACATCGTTGCGCAAGAGTTGGGCGTGAACCTGCGTCAGACTTCGGGCCCGGTACTCGAAAAGCCCAAAGACTTGGCCGCGCTGCTGACGAATTTGGAGGCGAACGATGTCTTGTTCATCGACGAGATTCATCGCCTCTCGCCCGTGGTCGAAGAGATTTTGTATCCCGCGCTCGAAGACTACCAAATCGACATCATGATCGGCGAGGGCCCTTCAGCCCGCAGCATCAAGCTCGACTTGCAGCCCTTCACGCTGGTGGGCGCTACCACGCGTGCGGGCATGCTCACCAACCCGCTGCGCGATCGCTTCGGCATCGTCGCGCGGCTGGAGTTTTACACCCCGCAAGAGCTAGAGAAAATCGTCATCCGCAGCGCCGGTTTGCTGCAAGTGCCTATCGATGCCGCAGGCGCCATTGAGCTGGCGCGCCGCAGCCGTGGCACACCGCGCATTGCCAACCGCCTGCTGCGCCGCGTGCGCGATTTCGCTGAGGTCAAAGGCACGGGCGCCATCACGCAAGACATTGCGTCGCAAGCGCTGGCCATGCTCGATGTCGATCCGCAGGGCTTTGATGTGATGGACAGAAAGCTGCTCGAAGCGCTGATTCACCGCTTTGATGGCGGCCCGGTCGGCCTCGACAATATCGCCGCCAGCATAGGCGAAGAGCCGGGCACCATCGAAGATGTGATTGAGCCTTACCTGATTCAGCAGGGCTACTTGCAGCGAACCCCACGCGGGCGCATGGCCACCGCGGCGGCGTGGCGGCATTTGGGCTTGGCAGCTCCCACGCTAAATAAAAACGATTTTTAAGACTGTTTTGGCTGAATTAAGCCGTCAAACCTGCCTGAGGCGCTACTGAATAAATAGCGGTTGGTTTACAGCTGATTGAGTGCAGTTTGCAACTCCTCAACTTCACGCAAAACGGCAAGGCGTAATGCACCCGCATGTGCCTGCAGCCTTGCGCTCGCCAGTAATAAATGGGTAGAGGGCAGGCGAGTTTGGTACCAAACCAGATCGCCGGCCCAAATCAGCAACTCCTCTGGCACGGCCGCATGGATGGTCGCGAGGCTGGCAGACGAGTCGATAGCCAAGCCCGCAGCACAGGCCGCAGCAGCGTCGCCCTGAAGCTCGCCCGCACTGGCGAGTACCAAGCCATCAGCGGTCGCCAACACTGCGCCATAGAAATCGGGGCATTGCGCGACTCGTGCCAATGCTGCGGTGATCTTGGACAAAGGGTACTCAGAACTTGAATTCATAGTGAGTTAGCACCTGCAAAAGAGCTGCTGGGCGGGTTTGTGGCCAACACGGCCAGGCAGCGGAAAAGATCAAGCCAGCCCGGATCGTTTTTGATGAAAAGTGCATCGCTCGTGATCGAGAATGGGTGTGCTCCGATGAAAAAAATGAGGCGCTCGAATGGCCTGCTAAATTCTGGCGCCTGCTGTCCCGCCGCCAAGCGCTGTGCATTCTTGGGGTCGGCGTTAGCGCTGGCCACACACAGCCCACTGCCTTCGGCTAGCGCAAGTGCGGCACCATTCATTTTTGCCGACAAGGCGCAGAGGGCTAAATTCAAACCAGTCCAATCGCGGCTTGCTTCTGGAGCTTCGTCGGCTGCTAGTTTGACTTCTATGCTGTCATCTTGCTGCAAGGCGAATAAAGCTTGGGCTGTCGCGCGCGGCAGCAAACCACTTGCTTGGGCAAGTTGCGGCACATCGACTGCTTGCGCATAAGGTCCAAACAGAATCGTTCGGAACAAAGCCGCTTCGGGCGGCTGCGAATCTATTGGTAAAGCCATCCATTTGAAAATACCAGCGGCCTTGGGGCTTAAGCAACGCTGTTTACTAGCGTTGCGATTGGCTACAAGGGCAGGTTCTGGGTGCATAGGCGCAGCTCTACAAGCATCAGGCGAGTGCAGGTGCGCATGCGGCGCAGCCTAAATGCCCCAGTCGAGCGTGATAACGCACAGTGCTGCCACTGGCGATCTCGCCGCTGCAGTAGTCGCAAACGGTGGCCTCACCTAAGACCAAGGATTCGTAGCGTTCCGTCTCTATCACTTGGTCGCCAATGCGACGTGGCCAAGCTGCGTATTTCACAATGTCTGGCCTAAAGTGTTCTTCATAATGCGACCAGCGATCGATCAGTTCACAAGACATGCCGTGCTCTTGCTGGGTCCTCAGCATCAGCGCTTGGCGGTGGTCAAACAAGCTGTCGGAGATCACCATCCAGTGGTGCAAATTCTTCGGCCGCTCGCCGATGTAAACCGCTTCGCCGGTGATGCATTGCATTAAGAATGCATATTGTTTGCCAATCACGCGCTCCATCGTCACGCGCTCAAAAAAAGGGCTCAGCAAAGGATCGGCGTAAACCTTGCGGTAGAAAGACTCAAGCACCGCACGCATGGTTTTGCCATTGTCTAGGGCGACCCACAATGATGGATCTGGCGGCGGTGGTTCTAGTTCACCCTCAGGCTCTGAGGGGAATGGGCCGCGGATTTCAAACTCGGTGCCAAAGGCGGCGTCCGGGTCCAGCATCCAAGCGGGCGGCTCGCGTCCAGCCAAATCTAAACGCGCCAGCACCCAGCCTTTCTCCTCATCGCGACGGAGCAAAGTTAAATCCATTTCGACTTGGCCGCTGGCAGCCACGATACGCGAGGTCTGGCCGCCGTGGAATTCGATCTCGGTGCATGGGTCAAAGGCGATGATGGGATTGCCCTCGCTCTGGCCTTTGAGCTCCATAAAAACGCAGCTGGTAATCATGTCATCCAGCGAGCGCGGCGCCAGCACCAAATCGGCGGTGGGCACGC
>CAZUUN010000174.1:0-3120 GCA_964622735.1 uncultured Burkholderiaceae bacterium
CCATAGGCCGCACGCCGCGCAGCAACCCCGCCACCTACACGGGGCTGTTCACGCCCATACGCGAGTTGCTGGCCGATGTGCTGGTGGCGCGCGAGCGCGGCTACGGCCCGGGGCGCTTTAGTTTCAATGTGGCGCAAGCCTCGGGTGGTGGCCGCTGTGAGGCCTGCCAAGGCGATGGCTTGGTCAAAGTCGAGATGCACTTTTTGCCTGATGTTTATGTGCCTTGCGACATTTGCCACGGCGCGCGCTACAACCGCGAGACGCTGGAAGTGCTCTACAAAGGCAAAAACATCGCGCAAATTTTGGATTTGACGGTGGAAGAGGCGCTGGCCTTTTTCAAAGCCGTGCCGCTGATCGCGCGCAAACTGCAAACCTTGGTCGATGTCGGCTTGTCTTACATCACGCTGGGGCAATCGGCCACCACGCTCTCGGGCGGCGAGGCGCAGCGCGTCAAGCTGGCATTGGAACTGAGCAAACGCGACACGGGTCGCACGCTCTACATCTTGGACGAGCCGACGACGGGGCTGCACTTTGCCGATATTGAAATGCTGCTCAAAGTGCTGAGCACGCTGCGCGATGCGGGCAACACGGTGGTGGTGATTGAGCACAATTTGGATGTCATCAAAACCGCCGACTGGATCATCGACATGGGCCCCGAGGGCGGCGGCGGTGGCGGCATGGTGGTGGCCCAAGGCACACCTGAGACCGTGGCCGAACACGCAGAAAGTTACACCGGCCAGTATCTGCGGCCTTACCTCAAGCTGCCTAAGCGTTGATCCATCTGCCTTGGTCGCTATTTTAAATATAGCTACTCAGGCAGGTTTGACGGCCTGAAATGGCTATTTTGTTCTTAATTCGATACTGAAGCGTGCTACAAAGCCGGCGCGGCACTGCTAGCGGCGCCGCCAGTGTTGGCTTGTTCGAGAGTCTCGACCACCAAGTCGAGGTAAGTGCCCGCTTGATTGCGCATACGAATTTTGACGGGCAAATATTGCAGGCTAGGCGCGATCCACATCTCGCCATAAATCGCGTCTTTGTTCAAACCCGGAATCGGGCGCGGCACCAAGTGGTAAGTGCTGACCACGCCCAGCTTGGGCAGCTCCATCAGCGTCGGCCCGCTGATATCAAATACATATTGGTAGAGTCCTTCGGGGCGGCCCAGCCAATAACTCACCGTGCTACCGGCCAGCAGTGGGCTGCGGCCCGTGGCAAAACGGTGCGCCAGCTCGATGAACTGGCTGGCCGAATCTTGAAAGCTGCCCGTGCCCTGACCACCCGCCAAACCCGCCCGCAAGATGCGTTTGCCATTGCCGATGGTGACAGCCTCAGTCTCAAACTGCGCACTGCGCACATTGCCCAAAGCGGCCTCTTCAAAAATGCGCGGGTTCAGCCCCTCGGGCGTGACCTCGCCTTGGCTGGTCATGCTAAAGCCGCCCAAACCAAAGCTGACCTGCACCCGCGCTTGGTACTCGTTTTGCTGGCGCTGCCAAGTGACGGCGCCGCTGCCAGTGACCTTGCCACGGTAGTAGCCGCTGGCTTTCAGGTTGATGCGCGTGTCTAGGGGCCAGTCGGGGTAGCCGTCGGCATAGGCGGGCGCAGTGTCTGGCGTTTGCTTGGGCACTGCATCGGGCGCTTGATCGGGTGTTTGTGCGACTGCGGGCGCAGGGCTGGCAGTCGGCAGCGGTGCAGCGGTGGGTTCCGCCTGCGCCAAGGCGGCGGTTGGCTGGGCTTGCGGCGAGGGGCTGGGACTAGGCTCGTCGATGATTTCTTCTATCGGCTCAGCGCTGAATGTTGGGTCCTCACCCAGAGCGGCAAACAGCGGCTTGCTCTCGGCCGGTGGTGGCGGAATTTTGACTTTGGGCGCCTTCGGCTCTGCGGGTGCGGGCGGGATGGGCTTGATCGGTTTGGGCGGCTCAACAGGTTTTGGCGCTGGCGGCTCGGGCAAGGGCCGCGTGGCGATGGCCGTGCTGTTGTCAAGGGCTGCGCGTGGCGCTTTTGGCGCGGCATTTTGAGCGGACTGATTGGGCTGGGGGCGGGGCAGTCGCGCCGGTTCTTTGGGTGTGAGCAAGCGGGCGTAAATTGGCTCGGGCAGTAATTTGATTTTGCTCGCAGGCTGCCAAATGCCCTGCGCCCACCACAGCGCGGCGCCATGCACCGCCAGCGCCAGCAGGCCCAGCGTGAGCAAGCGTTTTTTGCTTAGCCCTGCAGCCATTTTTGTGCCTTGCTGGCGTCTTCGACCCACAGTTCGCGCAACACCTCAGCCGGTTTGCTAGCCAGCTGTGCTTGGCTGTGTAACACGCGCCCGCCGCGGGCATACAGCACATCGATGCGGGCTAGTCCGTCCTGCTGCGCGGGGCTGAGCAGATAGTGCAATTGCTCCAGCGTTTTGATGCGCGTGTTGTTGATGGCCAGAATCTCGTCACCCGCTGCCAGATTGGCCGCTTCAGCCGCCGAGTCACGCAAAACGGTTAGTACCTTCAAGATACTGCCCGACTCTTGCACTTTAAAGCCCCAGCGCTGTAACCACGATGGTGCGGTGCGGCGCGCGCCTATGCCGTGTTCGGCCAACAGCGCCAAGACGGGCAACTCGCCCTTGCCATGTACCCACGCGGCCAGCTCGGGTGCGTAGCTGCGCCCGCCCACTGTTTGCAGTGCGGCGGCAATGTCGGCTTCGCTGATGGGGCCGCCTTTGCTGCGTTTCCATAGCAGATGCATCACGGCATCGAGCGAGCCCGGGCCTTCTGCACGCAAGCGCAAATCAAAACACAGGGCCACCAAAGCGCCTTTGGTGTAATAACTCACCGTGGCATTGGGCGTGTTCTCGTCGTGGCGATAGTATTTGACCCAGGCATCAAAACTCGCTTGCGCCACACTTTGCACTTGGGCGCCGGGGTTCAGGCCCAGCGCCAGTACATTGTTGGTCAGCAGTTGCAAATAGCCCGCGTCGTCGAGTAAGCCGGCGCGGCGCAAAAACAAATCGTCGTAATAGCTGGTGAAGCCTTCAAAGAACCACAGCAGCTCGGTGTATTGCTCGCGGCCATAGTCGTAGCGCGCCAACTCGGCGGGGCGCAGGCGCTTGACATTCCAGCTGTGAAAGTATTCGTGGCTGATCAAGCCCAA
>CAZUUN010000175.1:0-3105 GCA_964622735.1 uncultured Burkholderiaceae bacterium
TGGTCATCTTCCGCGAAAACAGCGAAGACATCTACGCCGGTATCGAGTTTGAAGCGGAAAGCGACAACGCGAAAAAACTCATCAAATTCTTGCAAGACGAGTTTGGCGTGAAGAAAATTCGCTTCCCCAATACTTCCGGCATCGGCATCAAGCCCGTCTCGCGCGAAGGCACTGAGCGCTTGGTGCGCAAAGCGATTCAATACGCCATCGACAATGACAAGCCGAGCGTGACCATCGTGCACAAAGGCAACATCATGAAGTTCACCGAAGGCGGCTTCCGTGACTGGGCTTACGCACTGGCGCAAAAAGAGTTTGGCGCGCAACTGATCGACGGCGGCCCATGGTGCGCATTTAAAAACCCGAAAACGGGCAAAGAAATCATTGTGAAAGACAGCATTGCGGATGCGTTCTTGCAACAAATCTTGCTGCGCCCATCGGAGTACTCAGTTATTGCGACTTTGAACCTGAACGGCGACTACATCAGCGACGCGCTGGCGGCGCAAGTTGGCGGCATCGGCATTGCCCCAGGCGCGAACTTGAGCGACTCGATCGCCATGTTTGAAGCCACGCACGGCACCGCGCCGAAATACGCGGGCAAAGACTATGTCAACCCAGGCTCGCAAATCCTGTCGTCTGAAATGATGCTGCGCCACATGGGCTGGACAGCAGCGGCTGACTTGATCCTCAGCAGCATGGAAAAATCCATCGCCAGCAAACAAGTCACTTATGACTTTGCGCGCTTGATGGAAGGTGCGACCCAAGTGTCATGCTCGGGCTTTGGCGATGTGATGATTGCCAATATGTAAGACCAGCCCTAGTGCTGAATCTGATCTAACCGCCCCTTGGGGTGGTTTTTTTATGCTTTTCGCTATTAAAAACGCAGCTTCTCAGGCAGATTTGATGCATTAAAACACTGTTTTTATATTGATAAAGCGCAATAAGCATACTTCTATTGCCGATATGCAGGGTCAAAGACGACCAAGGTGGTCTCATTATGGGGATAATCGGCTCATGGATATCTTGTTTTTACTCGTCCCCCTGTCTATCGTGCTTGCCTTGTGCATCATTGTGGCCTTGTGGTACGCGGTGAACAGCGGCCAGTTTGAAGACATGGAGCGCGAGGGCGAGCGCATCTTCGATAGCGATTGATACAAGTCAATAAATGACTCTCTAGTCAGTGTCATACTCTCGGGTGAGCAAAAAAGAGGTAAGCATGGAAAATACAGTCCAAGGATCGGGCACGGCTGGTTATTACCACGATGGTGTGGTGCGGCAATTTGCCCTGATGACCATCGTTTGGGGCATTGTGGGCATGTTGGTAGGCGTCATCATCGCCGCACAGCTGACTTGGCCCGAATTTTTAAGTGACATTCCATGGCTCAGCTATGGTCGCTTGCGTCCCTTGCATACCAATGCCGTGATTTTTGCCTTCGGCGGCTCCGGCTTGTTTGCCACCGCCTACCATGTAGTGCAGCGCACCTGTCAGGTTTCTCTGTTTATGCCCAAATTGGCGGCCTTTACCTTTTGGGGTTGGCAGTTGGTCATTGTGTTGGCGGCCATTTCTCTGCCCATGGGTTTTACCCAAGGTAAAGAATACGCCGAGTTAGAGTGGCCGATCGATGTTTTGATCACCTTCGTCTGGGTTTCGTTTGCCATCGTTTTCTTTGGCACCATAGGCACGCGCAAAGTCAAACACATTTATGTTGCCAACTGGTTCTTTGGTGGCTTCATTTTGGCCATTGCTTTGCTGCATTTGGTGAACGCGGCTGCCGTTCCGGCGAGTTTTTGGAAAAGCTATTCGGCTTATGCTGGCGTGCAAGACGCCATGGTGCAGTGGTGGTATGGCCACAATGCCGTGGGCTTTTTCTTGACGGCAGGCTTTTTGGGCATGATGTACTACTATGTGCCTAAGCGCGCAGGTCGCCCGGTTTACAGCTATCGCTTGTCTATCGTCCACTTTTGGGCGCTGATCTTCACCTATATGTGGGCAGGCCCACACCATCTGCACTACACCGCATTGCCTGACTGGGCGCAATCGCTGGGCATGGTGTTCTCTTTGATTTTGCTCGCACCCAGCTGGGGCGGCATGCTGAACGGCATCATGACTTTGTCAGGCGCGTGGCACAAGCTGCGTGATGATCCGGTGCTGCGCTTCTTGATTGTCTCGCTGTCCTTCTATGGCATGAGCACTTTTGAAGGCCCGATGATGTCCATCAAAACGGTGAACGCGCTGAGCCACTATACCGACTGGACCATCGGCCATGTGCACTCTGGTGCTTTGGGCTGGGTGGGTTTGATCACCATGGGCGCGATGTACCACTTGATTCCAATTCTGTACGGCAAAAAAGAAATGCACAGCGTCAAGGCGATTGAGGTGCACTTCTGGGTCGCGACTCTGGGCATCGTGCTCTACATCGCTTCGATGTGGATTGCGGGTGTCATGCAAGGCATGATGTGGCGCGCCACCAACCCCGATGGCACGCTGGTCTACACTTTTGTCGAGAGTGTGAAAGCGACTTATCCTTACTACATGGTGCGGTTCTTCGGCGGCCTCCTCTACCTCAGCGGCATGCTGCTCATGGGCTGGAATGTGTGGATGACGGTGGCTGGGGGTCGTGCGGTGAAAGCACCGATTTCAAGCGAAATTCGTGCATAAGTGACTGAGAGGAAAAACCATGTCTGATAACGAAGTCAAATTCTTCTCACACGAAAAAATCGAAACCAACAACTTTTTGATGATCGTGTTGATCGTGTTGGTGGTCGCTGTTGGTGGTTTGGTGGAAATCGTTCCGCTCTTCTTCCAACGCTCTACGACGCAGGCGATTGAGGGCGTTAAACCGCTTGAACCACTGCAACTGATAGGGCGTGATATTTATGTGCGTGAGGGTTGCTACAACTGCCACTCGCAAATGATTCGCCCTTTCCACGCCGAGGTTTTGCGCTACGGCCACTACTCAGTGGCGGGCGAGTTTGTGTATGACCACCCGTTCCAATGGGGTAGCAAACGCACTGGGCCTGATCTGGCACGTGTGGGCGGCAAGTACAGCGACGAATGGCACCGTATCCACCTGAACAACCCGCGTGACGTGGTGCCCGAGTCCAACA
>CAZUUN010000176.1:0-3073 GCA_964622735.1 uncultured Burkholderiaceae bacterium
TTGATTTTTAAAGTGTCGCTGACCGCAAAGTGCGCATTGGCGCTGGCGATCGTGCCGCTGTCGCCGACTTGGCCGCCGCTCTCGGCATAGAAGGGCGTGCTTTTTAAAACAATCACGCCTTGCTCGCCGACTTTTAATTCTGTGACTGGTTCGCCGTCACTGTAGATGGCGACGATTTCTGTCGTCTCAGCCAATTGCTCGTAACCCGTAAAGGCGTTGGCTGCGCCCTCATAGGCCAGCAGCTTGTCCATTTTGAATTTGCCCGCAGCGCGAGCCGTGGCTTTCTGCGCGTTCATGGCTTCGGCAAAGCCGGCTTCGTCCACGCTCACGCCGCGTTCGCGGCAAACATCTTGCGTCAAATCGAGCGGAAAACCGTAGGTGTCGTGCAGCTTGAAGGCCACATGGCCGGGCAACTCGCGGCGGCCCGCAATCAGCGCGTCGTCCAAAATCTCCATGCCCGTGGCCAGCGTTTCAAAGAAGCGCTCTTCTTCGGTTTTCAGCGCCGCCGTGATGGTTTGCGCTTGCGCTTGCAAACGCGGATAGGCGTCGCCCATGAGCGCGACCAAATCAGCCACCAGCTTGTGGAAGAAAGGCTTTTTCTGCCCCAGTTTGTAGCCGTGGCGAATGGCGCGGCGAATGATGCGGCGCTGCACATAGCTGCGGCCATCGGCACCAGGCAAGACGCCATCGCTGGCCAAAAACGCGGTCGCGCGGATGTGGTCGGCAATGACTTTGAGCGAAGGGTTGGCCAAATCGGCGCAGCCTGTGGCGCGCGCAGCCGCTTGGATCAAGCCCGCAAACAAATCGATTTCGTAGTTGCTGTGCACATGCTGCAAGACGGCGGCCAAGCGCTCTAGCCCCATGCCGGTATCGACGCAAGGCGCAGGCAGCTTGGTCAGACTGCCGTCGGCATGCATCTCGAACTGCATGAATACATGGTTCCAAATCTCGATGTAGCGGTCGCCATCTTCCTCAGGGCTGCCCGGTGGGCCACCGGCAATGTCAGCGCCGTGGTCGTAGAAAATCTCGCTGCATGGCCCGCAGGGGCCCGTGTCGGCCATCATCCAAAAGTTGTCGCTTTTATAGCGTGCGCCTTTGTTGTCGCCGATGCGCACGATGCGCTCGGCGGGAATGCCGATTTCTTTGTTCCAAATCTCGTAGGCTTCGTCGTCTTCTTGATAGACCGTGACCCAGAGGCGCTCAGGCGGCAGTTTATAGACTTCGGTCAGCAGCTCCCAGCCCCATTTCAGGCTGTCGCGTTTGAAGTAGTCGCCAAAGCTCCAGTTGCCCAGCATCTCAAAAAAGGTGTGGTGGCGGGCGGTGTAGCCCACATTTTCTAAATCATTGTGTTTACCGCCCGCGCGCAGGCAGGCTTGCACGCTGGTCGCGCGTTTGTAGGGGCGCTGGTCAGTCCCCAAAAACACATCTTTGAACTGCACCATGCCGCTGTTGGTGAACATCAGCGTCGGGTCGTTACCCGGCACGAGGGGGCTAGATGGCACGATGGTGTGCCCCTTGCTGGCGAAGAAGTCGAGGAAGGAGCGACGAATTTCGGCAACCGAAAAAGGGGTGCTGGTAGGCGTGGTAGTCATAGTCCCGTATTATCGTGCGAAAAGCTGGCGGCTTGCAGTTTGCCGTTTGGCGCCCAGCAGGGCATTAGCTGTTTACAATCAGCGCTTTAGTAATTTTTACCCTCAAGGCAGGCAAGGTTAAAACCATGACAAAAGAAGAGATTTTGGCGCAATACGGTCCCCGCGAGTCGATGGAGTACGACGTGGTCGTTGTGGGCGGCGGCCCTGCAGGTTTGTCGGCGGCCATCCGCTTGAAACAATTGGCACAAGAAAAGGGCCAAGAAGTCTCAGTCGTGGTGCTGGAAAAAGGCTCTGAGCCAGGCGCGCACATTTTGTCGGGCGCGGTTATCGACCCCAAAGCGCTGACCGAGTTGATTCCAGATTGGAAAGAAAAAGGCGCACCGCTGACGCAAAAAGTCACCGACGACGCCTTCATGTTCTTGAGCGATAAGAGCGGCTACCGCGTCCCCAATGCGCTTTTGCCCGCTAATTTTCAAAACCATGGCAACTACATTGCCAGCCTGGGCGCGCTCACGCGCTGGTTGGCGGCGCAAGCTGAAGAGCTGGGCGTAGAAATTTTCCCCGGCTTTGCCGCTGCCGAAGTGCTGTACGACGACAAAGGCGCAGTCAAAGGCGTGGCGACTGGCAATATGGGCGTGAACAAAGAGGGCGAGCCGACCGATGAATTCCAGTTAGGCATGGAGTTGCTGGGCAAGTACACCTTGTTTGCCGAAGGCGCGCGCGGCCATTTGGGCCGTCAGTTGATCGCCAATTACAAGCTCGACGCCGACAGCGACCCGCAAACCTATGGTTTGGGCGTGAAAGAGGTGTGGGAAATCGACCCCGCCCGTCACCAACCCGGCTTGGTGGTACACACCGCTGGCTGGCCGATGGACAACGACACCTACGGCGGCGCTTTCCTCTACCACGCTGAAAACAAGCAAGTCTATTTGGGCTTTATCACGGGTCTGAACTACAGCAACCCTTACCTCAGCCCGTTTGAAGAATTCCAACGCTGGAAAACACACCCGAATATTCGCTGGTATTTGGAAGGTGACGAATCCAAAGGCATCGCCCACGGCAAACGCGTGTCGTATGGCGCGCGCGCCATCACGGCGGGCGGCCTCAACAGCTTGCCCAAAACCGTGTTCCCAGGTGGCGCCCTCATCGGTTGCGACGCGGGCTACCTCAATGTCAGCCGCATCAAGGGCAGCCACGCCGCGATTAAAACCGGCATGTTGGCCGCGACTGCTGCGTTTGACGCGCTGGCCGCTGGCCGCAGCAGCGATGAGCTGGCCGCTTACCCCGAAGCGTTTGAGAAGAGCTGGCTCTATACCGAGCTGAACCGCTCGCGCAACTTCAAAAACTGGTTCAAAAAAGGCTTGGTCAAAGCCACCATCATGAACGGCCTGGAGCAATTCGCCATGCGCGGCCATGTGCCGTGGACGCTGCGCAATGACAAGCCTGATTACGCTTGCCTGAAACCAGCGTCGGAATGCCAG
>CAZUUN010000177.1:0-3065 GCA_964622735.1 uncultured Burkholderiaceae bacterium
GGGCAAGTCAGTGGGCATCAACGCCATGATTTTGAGCTTGCTCTACAAAGCCGAAGCGCACGATGTGCGCCTGATGCTGATAGATCCAAAAATGCTGGAGATGTCAGTCTACGAAGGCATTCCGCATTTGCTCTGCCCAGTGGTGACCGATATGCGCCAAGCGGCCAACGGCCTGACTTGGTGCGTGGCCGAGATGGAGCGCCGCTACAAGCTCATGAGCAAACTGGGCGTGCGCAATCTAGCGGGCTACAACCACAAAATCGACGAAGCCAAAGCCGCAGAGCAGCTGATCGGCAATCCCTTTAGCCTGACGCCTGAAGAGCCTGAGCCGCTGGATCGGCTGCCGCACATCGTCATCGTTATCGACGAGTTGGCTGACTTGATGATGGTGGTGGGCAAAAAAGTCGAAGAGCTGATTGCGCGCTTGGCACAAAAAGCCCGCGCTGCTGGCATCCACTTGATTTTGGCGACGCAGCGCCCGAGCGTGGATGTCATCACCGGTCTGATCAAAGCCAATGTGCCTTCGCGCATTGCCTTTCAAGTCAGTTCAAAAATTGATTCGCGCACCATCCTTGACCAAATGGGCGCTGAGAGCTTGCTGGGCATGGGTGACATGCTCTATATGCCGGTGGGTAGCGGCTTTCCGACGCGGGTGCACGGCGCTTTTGTCAGCGACGAGGAAGTGCATCGCGTAGTGGCCGAACTCAAAGAGCTGGGCGACGCCAACTACATCGAAGGCATCTTAGAGGGCGGCACCGTGGACGAAGAGGGTGGCGTAGACGGCATGGGTGAGGGCGGCGGCGAGAAAGACCCGATGTATGACCAAGCGGTTGCCGTCATGATGAAAATTGGCAAAGCCACGACCTCATCGGTGCAGCGCCACCTCAAAATTGGCTACAACCGCGCCGCGCGCATTTTGGATGAGATGGAAGCGGCTGGTCTGGTCAGCAAACCCGGGCACAACAACCAGCGCGAAATACTGGTGCCGCGTTCTAACAGTCAAGACGACTAAAGAGGCGCAGACCGCAGCACGCGTGTTGAAAAGGCTGTTTTTTATGCCATTAATGCCTGTAATGCCCTTCAATCCTGCCTGAGCAGCTCCTTAATTAATAGTGATTGGCGCCATTTTATGACTTTGTTCTCTACGCTAAAGCAGGCAAAAACAGTGTTACGCCATGCGTGCAGCCTGCTCGCACTGTGCGCCCTGGCGCCACTAGCGCTGGCGCAAAGCGCATCTGCCGATGGCTTGGGTTTGCTAAGCGAATTCATCAAAAACACGCGCGGCGGTAGCACCCACTTCACCCAAACGGTGACGCAGCCCATCAGCAAAGACCGTAATCTGCGCCCCGCCAAAGCCAAAACCAGCACGGGCCAATTTTCTTTTGCGCGCCCGAATCGCTTCCGCTTTGATTACGAAACACCGTATGCGCAAAGCATCGTTGCCGATGGCAAAACCCTCTGGTTCTACGACCCCGATTTGCAGCAGGCCACGGCGCACAAGCAAGACGCCGCTTTGCAATCGACCCCAGCCGCATTGATCGCCAGCGCCGCGAGCTTGGCGCAATTGCAAACGCAGTTCACCGTAGTGGGTTTGCTGGCTGCGCAAGCGCCGCAGCAAATCAGTGGCCTGCAATGGATACAAGCCACGCCCAAAAAACCTGACGGCACGCTGCAATATTTGCGTGCGGGTTTTGCGAAAGACCAAAACGGCGTAGCGCTGCGCGCGCTGCAAATTGTGGATAGCTTTGGCCAAACCAGTTTTTTGCGCTTTGAAGCCAGCAAGGGGCAAACGCCAGCAGCCAGTCGTTTTGTGTTCAAGCCGCCAGCCGGCGTAGCCGTTATTCGACAATAGAGCGTTTGGCAGTGAACCGCACGCGAGTAGCCTAGGTGTATGTCTGATCTCTTTGCCCAGCAGCCCATGGCGCCATTGGCCGAAGCACTGCGCCCCAAGACCCTAGACGAGATCGTCGGGCAATCGCATTTATTGGGTGCTGGCAAGCCTTTGCGTTTGGCGTTTGAGTCGGGCAAGCCGCACTCTATGATTTTTTGGGGCCCACCAGGAGTCGGCAAAACGACTTTGGCGCGTTTATCGGCTAGCGCCTTTGATTGCGCCTTTATCGCGCTCTCGGCGGTGTTTGCGGGCGTGAAAGACATACGCGGGGCGATGGAGCAAGCCCAGCACAATCTGTCGCAGGGGCGGCAAACCATACTCTTTGTTGACGAGATTCACCGCTTCAACAAAGCGCAGCAAGATGCGTTGCTGCCTTATGTGGAAAGTGGCCTGGTTACCTTCATTGGCGCGACGACCGAGAATCCTTCGTTTGAAGTCAATTCCGCCTTACTCTCGCGTGCGCAAGTCTATGTTTTGAAGTCGCTCAGCGACGCCGAGTTGCGACAACTGCTGGCGCGGGCACAAGCTCAGGCGCTCGCGCATTTGCAGTTCGATGAGCAAGCCCAAGACACCATCATTGGCTATGCCGATGGCGATGCCCGCCGGTTTTTGAATCTCCTGGAGCAAACCAACACGGCAGCAGCCACCTCGGGCCTCAGCACCATCACCGCCGATTTTTTGCAAAATGCGCTCAGCCTGAATGCGCGGCGCTTTGACAAAGGTGGCGACAATTTTTACGACCAAATATCGGCGCTGCACAAATCGGTGCGCGGCTCCCATCCTGATGCCGCCCTTTACTGGCTCACGCGGATGTTGGATGGCGGCGCCGACGCCAAGTACCTGTCGCGACGCATTGTTCGCATGGCATGGGAAGACATTGGGCTTGCTGATCCAAGAGCCATGCAGATAGCTAACGATGCGGCGCTTACCTATGAGCGTTTGGGCAGCCCCGAAGGCGAGTTGGCGCTGGCGCAAGCGGTCATTTACTTGGCGGTTACTGCCAAGAGCAATGCTGGCTATAACGCCTACAACCAAGCTAAAGCATTCGTGAAACAGGACAAGAGCCGGGAGGTTCCTGTTCATCTTCGCAATGCGCCAACGAAGCTTATGAAGGAACTGGGTTATGGGCATGAATACCGATATGCTCATGATGAACCCAATGCCTATGCTGCTG
>CAZUUN010000178.1:0-3024 GCA_964622735.1 uncultured Burkholderiaceae bacterium
ATTTGCTCTTCGTGCATGGTGGCGAGCAAGCTCGCTTGCAGCTCTTCGGTGGTCTTCAAAATCGATACATCCTTGTCAAGAAAAATTGCCCGAATGGGCAATGCGTTTGCTTTTGCTTTTTCGCGGTGTTTTTTGCGCTGTGTTAAAGCGCCAAAGCCAAACCGCGTTCGAGGTCGCGCTGGATATCGCACAGCGCCTCCAGACCCACCGCCACGCGCAACACGCCTTGGTGTATGCCTGCAGCCATACGCTGCTCTTCCTTCACACGGCCATGCGTGGTGCTGGCGGGGTGGGTGATGATGGTTTTGACATCGCCCAAATTCGCGGTGATGGAGAGAATTTTGGTGTGGTTGATGACGGTGAAGGCGTGCGCACGCAACTCCTCGGGCGTTTTGCCTTTGAGTGCAAAGCTCAAGACCGCGCCGCCCATGCCCGTGCCCAGCGCGTTTTGTTGGCGCATGGCCAACGCGTGCTGCGGGTGCGAGGCCAAGCCGGGGTAATACACACGCTCCACACTCGGGTGCGACTCTAGCCATTGCGCCAGCGCCAAGGCTTGTTCGCTTTGTGCTTTCATGCGCAGATTCAAAGTCTCCAAGCCTTTGAGCACGACCCAAGCGTTAAAAGGCGAAATACTGATGCCCGCGCTGCGTTGCACTGGCAAAATCCGCTCTTCGATCAGCGCTTGGCTGGCGCATAGCGCGCCCGCAATCACGCGGCCTTGGCCATCCAAGTATTTGGTCGCCGAATGCAGCACCACATCGGCGCCAAAGCGCATGGGTTTTTGCAGCGCGGGGCTGCAAAAACAGTTGTCCACCACCAGCAGCGCGCCGCCTTCGTGGGCGATGTCGGCTAGCGCTTGGATGTCGCACACATCCGTCAAAGGGTTGGTTGGCGTTTCGGCAATCAGCAGCTTGGTGTTGGGGCGCATGGCGCTTTTCCACTCAGTCACATCGGTTTGCGAGACAAAAGTGGTCTCTATGCCAAAGCGCGCCATTTCGCTGCCCAGCAGTTTGATGATGCTGCCAAAGACCGAGCGCGAGCAAATGATGTGGTCGCCCGCCTTGAGCAGTGCCAAGCAGAGTAGGGTGAGCGCGCCCATGCCACTGGCAGTGGCCAGCGCGGCGGGCGCTTCCTCCATCGCAGCTAGGCGCTGCTCCATACTGGCCACGGTGGGGTTGCCAAAGCGGCTGTAGAGAAAGCCATCCTCCTCGCCCGCAAAGCGGCGCGCAGCGGTTTCGGCGTCAGGGTGCACAAAACTGCTGTTGAGGAAAAGCGCTTCAGAATTTTCGCCGTATTGGGTGCGGGGCACAGCCGTGCGCACAGCGGCGGTTGCGGCCTGCCAATCGGGTGGGGTGTTGGTATCGGTCATGAGGCATGCGCCAGCTCGGCGCTGGCTTGCGGGAGAGGGAAAAATTATTTTTTGCGTTTGGAGTTCACGCCGCGCAGCGCATCGCGGTGGCGGTCATTGCGCTCTTTTTTGATATTGTCTTCGCGCTCCATCGCCTTGCGTTTGGTGTAGCCGGTGCTGTCTGCCACTTGCCACCAAACGGCAGTTGCCGCATACACGCCGATGATGATCCACCAGCTCCAGCTAGCCACTGGCTCGATGTTTTGCCACTTCAACAGCGACAGGGCGACGGCAACGAGTAATAAGTACATGGTTTTTACCTTCTAAGAGTGCCAGTATAACAACACAGCATATAAATACGAGCCTTATTGGGCTGTAAGTGCTTTCAAACCTGCCGGAGCAGCTGCGCTAAACATAGCAAAAAAAAGCCGCGCAACACGGCTTTAAGTCTTAGGCAAAGTCACGCCGCGTTGGCCTTGGTATTTGCCAGCGCGGTCTTTGTAGCTCGTTTCGCAGACTTCATCGCTCTCAAAGAACAGCACTTGCGCGCAGCCTTCACCCGCGTAAATTTTGGCTGGCAGCGGCGTGGTGTTGCTGAATTCCAGCGTCACATAGCCTTCCCACTCTGGTTCAAACGGCGTCACATTCACAATGATGCCGCAGCGCGCATAAGTGCTTTTGCCTAAGCACACGGTCAGCACATTGCGCGGAATGCGAAAATACTCTACCGTGCGCGCCAGCGCAAAGCTGTTGGGCGGAATGATGCAATAGTCGCCTTCAAAATCCACAAAGCTGCGCTCGTCAAAATTCTTCGGGTCCACCACGGTCGAGTGCACATTGGTAAAAACTTTAAATTCGCGCGCGCAGCGTATGTCGTAGCCGTAGCTCGAAGTGCCGTAGCTGACTATGCGTTGGCCCGCCTCGTTTTCGCGCACTTGGCCAGGCTCAAACGGCTCGATCATGCCCGTCGTCTCCGCCATGCGGCGTATCCATTTGTCTGATTTGATGCTCATTTCGGCTCTGCTTTGAAGTAGCTGATAATTCTAGCCTTCGTTTGACAAGATATGGATAGGGATCGACTGTGGATATCGTTTTGTTGCTCAAAGCCGCCATCATGGGCATCGTCGAAGGGCTGACCGAGTTTTTACCCATCTCGTCCACCGGCCATTTGATCTTGACGGGCAGCTTGCTCGGCCTGCACGACGAACGCGGCAAAGTCTTTGAAGTCGCCATCCAAACCGGCGCTATTGTGGCCGTCATCATGGTTTATTGGGCGCGCATCAGCGCTGCTTGGGCAGGCGCTTGGCAGTCTTTTGGCAGTGCCAGCAGCCCAAACCCAGCCACACCCAGCATCACGCTCTTGGGTTGCCGCATCACCTACAGCAGCTCGCTGCGCTTGGTTTTGAATGTTTTGATTGCCTTTTTGCCCGCCGTCCTCTTGGGTCTTTTGTTTGGCAAAGCCATCAAAGCGCATTTATTCACGCCGCTGGTTGTCGCCTGTACCTTTATCGTCGGCGGCATCATCATCTGGGCGGTCGAGCGCCGCCCACAAGCCCAAGCATCAGACAGTGGCCGTGTCACGCGCATGGACGACATGAGCGCGCTTGATGCGCTAAAAATCGGCCTGGTGCAGTGCCTGGCCATGGTGCCCGGCACCAGCCGCAGCGGCGCCACCA
>CAZUUN010000179.1:0-3016 GCA_964622735.1 uncultured Burkholderiaceae bacterium
GCTGTGATTTGAGCTCTTCGTCATCGATCATGCGACCTTGCTCCAAATCGATGAGGAACATCTTGCCCGGCTGCAAGCGCCATTTTTTGACGATTTTGCTCTCTGGAATATGCGGCAGTACGCCCGCTTCTGAGGCGCAAACGACCAAGTCATCGTCGGTTTGTATATAGCGCGCTGGGCGCAAGCCATTGCGGTCTAGGGTGGCACCAATTTGGCGACCATCGGTAAAGGCAATCGCCGCTGGGCCATCCCAAGGCTCGATCATGCTGGCGTGGTATTCATAGAAAGCGCGGCGGCGCTCGTCCATGGTGGTGTGCTGTTCCCACGGCTCGGGCATCATCATCATCACGGCGTGGCTGATGGGGTAGCCCGCTGCCGTCAGCAGCTCCAGCGTGTTGTCAAAAGTGGCGGTGTCTGACTGCCCTTCAAAACTGATGGGGTAGAGCTTTTTCAAATCGTCGCCCAAAACGGGGGACTTCATCACGCCTTCGCGCGCGCGCATCCAGTTGAAGTTGCCGCGCACGGTGTTGATCTCGCCGTTGTGCGCCACATAGCGGTAAGGATGCGCCAGCGGCCATTCAGGAAAGGTGTTGGTCGAAAATCGTTGGTGCACCAAAGCCAAAGCCGAGACACATTTCGGGCTTTGCAAATCCAAATAGTACTGGCCCACTTGCGTTGCCAAGAGCAAACCTTTGTACACAATGGTGCGGCAGCTCATGCTGGGCACATAGTATTCTTTGCTGTGCACCAAGCCCAAATTCATAATCGCCGCGCTGGCGGTTTTACGAATGACATAAAGTTTGCGCTCCAGCGCATCGGGCACGGTGACATCGGCGCCGCGGCCAATGAAGAGCTGGCGCATGACGGGCTCTTTTTCGCGCACCACGGGCGACATGGGCATTTCGCGGTTGACTGGCACATCGCGCCAGCCCAAGACCACTTGGCCCTCGGCTTTAACCGCGCGCTCTAGCTCTTGCTCACAAGCGCGGCGGCTGGCGTGCTCTTTCGGCAAAAAGATCTGCCCCACGCCATACTCGCCATGCTCGGGTAAAACCACCCCTTGTTTGGCCATTTCTTCGCGCAAAAAGTCGTCTGGTATTTGAATCAAGATACCCGCGCCATCGCCATAGAGCTCATCCGCGCCTACAGCGCCGCGATGGTCCAAATTCTCCAAAATCTTCAAACCATTTTGCACAATGGCATGGCTCTTCGCGCCTTTGATATGCGCCACAAAGCCGACACCACAAGCGTCTTTTTCAGTTTGGGGCTGATACATCCCCAAGCGGCCGGCTTGCTCTAGCTCATTGAAATGGGTCATTTTTACTATCCTGCTTTGAAAGTAGGCACATACATAAGCGCTCCTAAACGGGCACCTCACATCGTTGTATGCGCAATGGTTTTTCTGGATTCTAAGACTGTCAGGACTCCGCAACAAGAAATATATAAAGGGGTCAGGTTAACAATACTAGATCTATAAGCTTAATGAGTATTTATTGGGGGCATATAAAAATGCTGCGTACTGAGTATGGCTATTGGTGCTGGGTGAAACATCTTTTTGCGATTTTTTACTCATTAGACCTACAGACGCCGACACCACTGCAACCCACAATGCAAAAGAAAGCCCTACCGCCAGACTAGGGCAAACACTGACAACAAAAATCCACTTTCTTGCTAGAATTAGCACGACTGTTCTATAAATCAATTGTTCTATTTTTATGTTGCCCAGTAAGCCAACCACCGCCAGTAGCCGCCGCGCCAAAAGCGCCACGGCTAACTCTGTGGCTGTTTCGGTGAGTAAAGGCCAAGTGACGCGCGAGGCCATCTTGAATGCCGCCGTGGATTTGGCGGGGCAACACGGCCTTAATGGTTTGACCATAGGCGCGCTGGCCGAAGCCGCCAAAATGAGCCGCTCCGGCGTCTTCGTGCACTTTGGCAGCAAAGAAGATTTGCAAATTGCCACCGTCGCGCATTACCACCAGCGCTTTACGCAAGCAGTGTTTGACCCCGCCATGGCTGCGGCCAAGGGCTTGCCGCGTTTGTGTACTTTGTTCTATGGCTGGACCGAGTTTGCCAGCGCCGCGGCGCAGACCGGCTGCATCTTCATCAGCGGCGCCACCGAGTTTGACGACAAACCGGGCGCTGTGCGCGATGCCATAGCCGCATCGGTCGAGATGTGGCTGGCCGCGATGCAGCGCGCCATAGAAATGGCGCAAACGCTGGGTCATTTACGACCGCAAACCGATGCGCGCGATTTGCTGCTGCTCTTGCATGGCTTGATTTTGACCTTGCATTTTGATTCACGTTTTTTGCGCGCGGGTGATGCACAAGCGCGCATCGAGCGCATTTTTCAAAGCACCATGGAAACCCAGTTGAGCGAAGCCGGGCGCGCCCTGCACGCGCTGAAACTGACTCGCAAACCCCAAATTCGGGCATGATGCTTTTCATGTTCCTCAGCACACTCTCACTAACCGTCGATCAACCCCTAGGAGCTCACTATGCCCTCTTACACCCCGCCACTACGCGATATGCAATTTGTTTTGCACGAGTTGCTCAAGGTCAGCGACAGCTATAAAGAGATGCCGCACTATGCGGACGCTGATGCCGAGACCATCAACGCCATCCTCGAAGAAGGTGGCAAGTTCGCCAGTGAAGTGGTACAGCCGCTGAACGCAGTAGGTGATCTTGAGGGTTGCACACTCGACACCGCTAACAACAGCGTTAAAACACCCACAGGTTTTAAAGCCGCGTATCAACAGTATTGCGAAGCGGGCTGGCCAGCATTGGCTTGCGAAAAAGAGTTTGGCGGTCAGGGCTTGCCCCATGTGGTGAACCAGTGTTTTTATGAAATGCTCAACGCATCGAGCCAAGCATGGACCATGTACGCAGGTTTGTCGCACGGCGCTTATGAAGCACTATTAGCCTATGGCACAGAGAGCCAAAAAAGCACTTACCTGCCGCGCCTGACCAGCGGCGAATGGACGGGCACCATGTGCCTGACCGAGCCGCACTGCGGCAC
>CAZUUN010000180.1:0-2993 GCA_964622735.1 uncultured Burkholderiaceae bacterium
GCCGACATCGTCGATCGGCGGCGCCTGCTGATCGCGGCGCAATTGTTCGGCCTGTTCTTTGGCGTGATCTTCGCGGCGCTGCAGCTCTTCGCGCTCGCGCGCTGCATCTTCAGCCGCTTTTGCTGATGCGACTGCGTCTGCTGCGCCGTCTTCCTCGCGGCGCACGAAAGTGCGCTGTTTTTTGGTGGTTACCTGAATCGTCCGAGCCTTGCCTGTGCTATCGGCTTGTTTGATCTCAGAGGTGGTTTTTTTCGTTAAGGTGAGTTTTTTGCCTACACCTGTGGTGCCGTGAGTTGCTTGCATGTATTGCAATAGCATTTGCTTATCGGCTTCAGTGATCGTATCTTGCGGGCTGCTTTTGGCGACGCCAGCACTGGCGAGCTGTTCCAACAGCTTTTCGGGTGCTTGCTTGAGTTCAGCAGCAAAGTCGGAGACGGTGTTGTTCATAAAAGTGCTAATGCCTCCATCGGTTTACTCTGCGTCGCCCGCAAACCAATGTTCGCGTGCTTTCATGATGAGGGCTTTGGCGTCATCTTCGCTTTGCCCTGTGATCGCTACCAATTCGTCGATGGCTAAGTCGGCTAAATCATCACGATTGGTAATACCTGCGTCGGCCAGTTTGGCCAACAATTCGGTGCTGATGCCTTCGAGTTCGCGCAAATCATCTTGCACCGCCCCGAGTTTTTCTTCACGCGCAATGGCTAAAGTCAATAAGGCATCTTTGGCACGGTTGCGCAGCTCGGTAACGGTTTCTTCATCGAAGGCTTCGATTTCTAGCATCTCGGCCATTGGGACATAGGCCACCTCTTCGAGGTTGGTGAAGCCTTCTTCGATCAAAATATCGGCGACCTCTTGGTCAACATCGAGTTTTTCCATGAATAGCGTGCGTATCAGTGCACTTTCATCGGCTTGTTTCTGCGCCGATTCATTGGCATCCATGATGTTGATTTTCCAGCCCGTCAGCTCAGAGGCTAGGCGCACATTCTGCCCGCCACGCCCAATCGCAATGGCGAGGTTCTCTTCGTCTACCACGACATCCATGGCATGGCGCTCTTCATCAACAACGATGGAGCTGACATTCGCAGGCGCCAAGGCACCAATCACGAATTGTGCAGGGTCTTCGCTCCATAGCACGATATCTACGCGCTCGCCTGCCAGCTCATTGGTCACGGCATTGACGCGCGCGCCACGCACACCAACGCAGGCACCAATTGGGTCAACGCGTTTATCTAGGGCGTGGACGGCGATTTTGGCGCGACTGCCGGCATCACGGGCGCAAGATTTGATCTCTAGCACGCCTTGTTCGACTTCGGGCACTTCATTGCGAAATAGTTCAATCATGAATTCAGGCGCAGCGCGTGAGAGCATGATGGGCGCTGAGCGTGCCAGCTCATCAATGCCCATGATCATGGCGCGGACGCGGTCGCCAGCGCGCAGGTTTTCCTTGGGGATCATTTCACTGCGTTTCAAGCGGCCTTCGACTTTGCCGCTTTCAACAATCACATCGCCTTTGTCGAGGCGCTTAACGGTGCCGAGGAAAACCTTCTCGCCGCGCGAGAGGTAGTCGTTGAGCAGCATTTCGCGTTCTGCATCACGAATTTTCTGCAAAATCACTTGTTTGGCAGTCATGGCACCAATCCGGCCGATAGGCACGGATTCAATGGGCTCTTCAATATAGTCGCCGACCTCAATGTCTTCGATGCGCTCTTGCGCATCCATCAGCATTTCTTCGGCTTCGGGATTTTGCAGCCCGGCGTCGTCGGCCACGACTAACCAGCGACGATAGGTTTCGTAATCACCAGTTTCTTTGTCGATATCGACGCGCACATCCATTTCGCCTGCGTCAGCATCTTTGTCCTTGTGATAGAACTTTTTAGTCGCTTGCGCCAGTGCCGCTTCAATAGCGGCAAAAACCACATCACGGCTGACATTTTTTTCTAAGGCGATGGCATCGGCCAACAACAGCATTTCTTTATTCATTGCAAACGCTCCTGCATTATTCTTTGGGGTCGGTTTGGGTGGTGGTGGCCGATGCGCTGTGAGCGTCTTGGCGGCCTTTGAAATTGACTATCGGTGCTAAGCGAATTTCGCGCACCTCGTCTAGGGAAAAGGTCATGGCTTGTAATGGCGCGGGAGCTTTCTTCTTACTTACACGCACGCCAGGTTTGGGCGGTGGCTCATCGCTCCAGACTATGCGCCAGAGTTGCTGTTCGGTGCTTTCTTCTACGGCTTCTAGCGTGCCGCGAAATTTTTTGCGATTGGCCGCTAAACCCGAGCCCGCAGCAGCCTCGCCCAAAGGTTGTTTGAGGGTTAAATCGACGATGCTGCCGGCAAAGCGCAGGCAATCGTTAGGGCCATTCAAAGGGCGGTCGATTCCAGGGGAGGCGACTTCCAAACGCCTGTAATCGGTGTTTTCTACTTCTAGGGTGTATTGCAATTGGCGCGTAACGCGCTCGCAGTCTTCCACTGTAATGGGCTGCTCGGGTTGACCCTGAACCCAAGGAAAATCCAGCGTGACGCGCAGCAAACCACCAGCCGAACGCTCTAGTTCAACTAAGTCATAGCCCATGCCGCGCACGGTTTCTTCAATCACGGCTTGCCAGCTCGCCATATGCAAAAAATGCCCTATAAAAATCAAACAAAAAAAAACGGGCGATAGGAAAAGCGCCCGTTTGGTCGAATTTATTGCGCCGATTATAGAGGCAAAAGCACAAAAAGCCTAGCGGGCTGGTAAAAGCTTGCGCGATAATTGCAGGCTATGACAAACAAAACCTTCTCTGTGGCGCAGATTCGCCAGTCTTTTCTCGACTTTTTTGCCAGCAAAGGCCACACCATAGTGGAGTCTAGCCCCTTGGTGCCAGGCAATGACCCTACGCTGATGTTTACCAATAGCGGCATGGTGCAATTTAAAGATGTGTTTTTGGGCACAGATAAGCGCTCTTACAGCCGCGCTACCAGTGTGCAGGCTTGTTTGCGGGCAGGCGGCAAGCACA
>CAZUUN010000181.1:0-2987 GCA_964622735.1 uncultured Burkholderiaceae bacterium
CTCGTCTTTGGGGCGCACTTTGCCCGACCAGCTGTGGGCGCGACCCGAGGCATTGCCGTATTTACGCAAACTGGTGGACAGCGTGCATGCCGCTGGCGGCAAAATCAGCGCCCAAATCACGCATGGTGGCTCTTTTGTCACCAGCATCAAGGTCAAAGGCCGCACATTTTCATCCAGCGGCGGCATCAGCAAAGCGGGCTTGTTGGCGGGCAATGTCTTGACCCGCGCGATGACCGAGGACGATCTGCAAATGGTGCAAGACGAATTCGTCGCTTGCGCCAAGCTGATGCGCGAAGCCGGTTTTGATGCGGTGGAGCTGCACATGGGGCACGGCTATTTGCTCAATCAGTTTGTCTCACCACTGTCTAACAAACGCAACGACCAATACGGCGGCAGCGCCGAAAACCGCATTCGCTACCCCGCTCGCGTCTTGGCTGCGGTTAAAGCGGCTGTTGGCAAAGACTTGGCCGTCTTGGCCAAAATCAATGTGTCCGATGGCGTGAAAGGCGGCGCGACGGCTGAGGACGGTATTGTCACCGCCCGCGCGCTGCAAGCGGCTGGGGCTGATATGTTGGTGCTCTCAGGCGGTCGCAATGTCGAGTCGCTGGGCTTTATGTTTGGCTCTTCGCCCAATTTGCCCGAGTTGCAAAAAGTGCTGCACGATCAATGGCTCACGCGCACAGCCATCACTTTGAATAATTTATTGGCCAAGCCTGTTGTCTTTCACGAGCTGTATTTGTGGGAGTATTCGCAAAAAATCAGGCAAGCAGTGCCTGATTTACCCATGGCCTATTTGGGCGGCGTCAAGTCTTTGGCCAATGTTCAGCAAGCCTTAGATGCGGGTTTTGAAGCCGTGGCGCTGGCGCGGGTGTTGATACACGACCCAGAATTCGTGAATAAGCTGCAAACGGGCAGTTTAGAGCAGTCGGCTTGCGACAATTGCAATGGCTGCGTCGCTTATATTTACCACCCAGATGGCACGCGCTGCGTCCACCACGCGCCGAATGAGCCGCAATTGAACCGCATGCCCCTGACGCTGTAATAGCGGGGCCACTCTTGCTAAAATAGGCGCTTTGCTGCTTGCAGCCCATTTCTTCCTATTCAGGTGGCTGGTTTTAGCCCGCTGCCGCGCCTCATGTCTGCACATTTTTACCACTACCTCCCGGGCGCAAATGCCCTGTCTGCTGCGCGCGCGCAAAGCCTCTTGGCCCAACTGCAAACGCTGGACGCGCATGTCGGCTCTGTCAGCGCGCGCTATGCTCATTGGGTGCAAACGCCCGATGAGCCAAGCGCCGCTGATTGGGCAAAAATCCAGGCATTGTTGGCCTATGGCGAACCTGCCGAATTGCCCAGCGATGCGCCCGATCACCTCGTGGTCGTCATGCCTCGTTTGGGCACGATCTCGCCTTGGGCCTCTAAAGCGACCGACATCGCCCGCAACTGCGGCTTGCAGGTGGTGCGCATCGAGCGTGCGGTCGAGTACCGCATCAAGCTCAAAACGGGCGGGCTCAAAGGCCTGTTCAAAGCCCACGAGTTGGACGAAACCGGTCTGGCGCTGCTGGCCGCTGCGCTGCATGACCGCATGACCGAGAGCGTGGCTTTTGATGTGCAAGCGCCGCGCCATCTGTTTGATGAACAGCCCGCGCAAGCAATGGAGCGCATTCTAGTACTTGAAGAAGGCAAGAGCGCCCTTGAGCGCGCCAACATCGACTTTGGTTTGGCGCTGGCGTCTGACGAGATTGATTATTTGCTAGACGCTTTCAAGCGCTTGGGTCGCAACCCGAGCGATGTGGAGTTGATGATGTTTGCGCAAGCCAATAGCGAGCATTGCCGCCACAAAATCTTCAACGCTGATTTCACCATTGACGGCGAACGCCAAGACAAAAGTCTGTTTGCCATGATCCGCAATACGCACGCGCTGCAACCAGCGCACACCATCGTGGCTTACAGCGACAACGCGGCGGTGATGGTGGGCCATCCAGCAGAGCGTTTTGCGGCTATTTTTGGCAACAATAATGCCAAAAATGCTTATGAAACCTGCCTGAGCAGCTATCAAAAAGAAAGTATTCAGCAGCACATTCTGATGAAGGTGGAAACACATAACCACCCAACCGCCATTTCACCTTTCCCAGGCGCGAGCACAGGTGCGGGCGGCGAGATTCGCGATGAAGGCGCAACGGGTCGTGGCGCCAAACCCAAAGCGGGTTTGGCGGGCTTTACGGTTTCAGACTTGAATTTAGATGGGCAACTTGCTAAGGGTGCTTCGGGCAATGGCCTGCGCGACTTTCCGCCCACTATGGCAACACCGCTAGAAATCATGACCGAAGGCCCGCTGGGCGCTGCGGCTTTTAGCAACGAGTTTGGTCGCCCCGTGTTGGCGGGCTATTTCCGCGCTTACGAGCAAGAGATTGCGGGCGTGCAACGCGGCTACCACAAGCCCATCATGATTGCGGGCGGCATCGGCACTATCGACGCACGCTTAACGCACAAAATTGAATTTCCAGCGGGTACGCTCTTGGTGCAATTGGGCGGCCCCGGCATGCGCATCGGCATGGGCGGCGGCGCAGCCAGCTCGATGGCGGCGGGTGCGAACAGCGCCGCGCTCGATTTTGATTCGGTGCAGCGCGGCAACCCCGAGATTGAGCGCCGGGCGCAAGAGGTCATCAACCAATGCTGGTTGCGTGGCGAGGACAATCCGATTTTGGCCATCCACGATGTGGGCGCGGGCGGTATCTCCAACGCCTTCCCTGAGTTGGTTAACGACGCTGGCCGTGGTGCGCGTTTTGACTTGAGCAAAATTCCGCTGGAAGAAACCGGCATGGCACCAAAAGAAATTTGGTGCAACGAGAGCCAAGAGCGCTATGTCATGGCGATCGCGCCCGAGTCGCTGCCTTTGTTCGAGTCGCTTTGCACGCGCGAGCGTGCGCCTTTTGCCGTCGTCGGCGGGGTCACGCAAGCGCGGGATTTGAAAGTCGGCTTTGGCTTGC
>CAZUUN010000182.1:0-2986 GCA_964622735.1 uncultured Burkholderiaceae bacterium
TTGCTGGCGTCAGGACCTAAACCTGGTGCGTCTACCAATTTCGCCACCCGCGCGCTTTGCTCAAAGTTTTGGCCAGCCGCAACAGTGCGGCCAGCCTTGGTAATTTAGGTCAATTGCGAATTATAGCGGCTTGGCACCTGCCTGCGACGCTATGAGCGGTGATTAGCGGCGGCGTGCTTTTTAAGGGGCGGTTTGGGGTGCTGTTTCGGTGACAAAGGCTAATTTGCCCAAACCGGCCGTGCTGGCCCAGTTCATGGCCTGCGCCACGGCGTCATAAGCGACCGCCTTGTCGCCCTGTATGCGCAATTCCGGCTGGGGTTGCTTTTGCGCGGCTGCGTCAAAGGCGGCGCGCAGTTCTGCTGCGCTGGCGTCTTTGCCGTCCAGCACATAGCTGCCGTCAGCGCGTATGGCCAGACTGAGCGCCACGGGCTCAGGCGGCTTGGCCGTTTGCGCGCTGGTTTGCGGTAGTTGAATGTTCACAGCCTGATTCATCACCGGAAGGGTGACCATGAAGACGATGAGCAAGACCAGCATGACATCCACCATGGGGGTCATATTGATCTCGTTCATGATCTCGTCGCTGTTGTCTTGGGTGCCAAAAGCCATAGTGTGCTCTGCTCAAAAAGGGTGAATGCGCAGCTGGTGCTTTAGGCTTGCTTGGCGGCCTGAGCGCTTTTTTGCGCTTGGGCTTGGGTCACGCGCGAGCCGGTGATGAAGTAAGCGTGCAAATCGTGGGCAAAGCGGTTGATTTGCGCCAGCAGCACTTTGTTGCCGCGCACCAGCGCGTTGTAGCCCAAGACGGCGGGAATGGCGACCGCCAAGCCCAGCGCCGTCATAACCAGGGCTTCGCCGATGGGGCCAGCGACTTTATCCAGCCCAGCTTGGCCGCTCAAACCGATGGCAAGCAAGGCGTGGTAAATGCCCCAAACCGTGCCAAACAAACCCACGAAAGGCGCGGTCGAACCGATCGAGGCCAGCAGTGCCAAGCCCGATTGCAGCTTGCCCGTAAAAATGTCGATGCAATTGCCTAAGCTGCGTGTGAGCCAGTCGCTGGTGTCAAAACTGGCGTGCAGATGCGCGGCGTTGTGGCGCTGGTGCTGGGTGGCGTTCAGGCCTTCTTGGGCTAATTCTTTGAATGGGTTGTCGCCCGTGTTGCTGAGTTTGCCGAGGGCGGTTTCAAATTGGTTTTCGTGCCAAAAGCGTTTGCTCTCGAGCGCGAGTTTTTTGTAGCGCATCAAGTTTAAAGATTTGACGATGATGACCAACCACGACGCGACGGACATGGCGAGCAAAACCAAGGCGACGAATTTGGTGACCCAGTCACCTTGTTGCCAGATGTGTAGCAAGCCGAATTGTGTTTCCATATAAGCCTCTAAAAAATGAAAAATGAGCGAAAAAATACTTGTAATAGCTTTAAAACCTGCCTGAGCAGCTATTAAATAATGAGTGGATCTAGTCGAGTTTGAAGCTGATGGGAGTAATCACCCACATGTCACGCGCTTCGCCACCAAGCGTGCCGGGCACATAGCGCCATGACAAAGCCGCTTTCAGTGCTGCGGCGTCGAGGCGCGGGTAGCCGCTGGATTTTTGAACGCTGGCTTCTTGCGCGCGGCCGTTTTTCAGCACAAAAACGCGGATGCGCACCGTGCCCTCTTCGCCCATGCGTTGGCTCAAGGGCGGGTAGTCTGGTTTGGGGTTGTTCAGATAATTGGCACTGGACGAGGGCTCCATGCGCTCTTGCGGCACGCCCGCTTGGGCGCTGGCCTTAGCGACATTGCCCGCGTTCGTGCTGGCCGCGTCATTTTCTGTGGCTGTGGGGGCGCTCACTGCGGCTTGGGGTGCGGGTGCTGCCGCGACCTTAGGTGCTTCAGCGGCTTGCGGCTTGCTCGTGCTTAGCACCCTGCGCTTGATCGGCTTTGATTCTTGCGGCACTGGCACTTGGGGTTGAGGTGCAGCTAGTGCCGGCTGTGGCTCGGCTTGCAGGGCAATGACTTGGGCGCTGACGATGTGGGTAGCCGGAATGTGCGCCGGTGGCGTGAGCCAACCCGTCGCCAAGAGCCACAAGAGCAGTGCGTGCGCGCCAAGGACGAATACAAAAACGCCGGTGTGCGGCGGGAAGTGGTGGCGAGGCATAAAAATGAAAAGTGCGGTCAGGGCCCAAGAGGCAGCCCTTGGTGCTGGCGCTTTAGGTTTGGCTCCACATGCGCAGCAGATTGTGGTAGGTGCCGGTTAGCGGGGTGAGCTCGGGGGTGTCGGGCGCACGCTCGCGCATAGCCGTGATGTTATTGTCTAAATCAAATAAAAGTTCGCGCTGTACGGGGCAGCGCACCAAGGACTGAATCCAGAAAAAAGCGGCCAAGCGCACGCCGCGCGTGACGGGGCGCACCTCGTGCACCGTGTCGCCGGTGTAAATGATGGCGCTGCCAGCAGGCAGTTTGATGCTGTGCGCAGCTTCGCTTTGGCCGCTTTGGTAAATTTGCAGCTCGCCGCCTTCGTAGCTATCTGGTTCACTCAAAAACACGGTACACGAAACATCGGTACGCACATACTCGCCTGTTTGCAGATTGCGGCGAATCGCGCCATCCACATGCTGACCGTAGAAGTGCTGATTAGCCGCATAGCGGTTGATGCGCGGGGTGTAAATGCGGTGCGGCAAGACGGCCGAAAAGAAAGTGTTGCTGTTCTCTAGCCCATCTAAAACCATGCTTTGAATCGCGCGCGAGGCGACGCAATCAAATGGCAGCTGCTCATTGCTTTTTACGCGCGCCGACTGCGAGCCAGCGCTCATGCGGCCATCACCCCAAGGCGCGTCCTGCAAGAGCTTGTGCGCTTGCATGAGTGCCTCTGCGGAGAGGATGTCGGGAATGCTGAGTATCATTTTGGGATTATAGAAAAAACAGAGGCGCTTACCACGGTGGCGTAATAAGCGCCTCTTTAAAAAGCTTTGGTGCCGCCACCAAAGCCCCTACCAAACGAAAATGCTTTT
>CAZUUN010000183.1:0-2959 GCA_964622735.1 uncultured Burkholderiaceae bacterium
TCGGTCTTGGGCTGGCGCGCACAAAAAGAACAAGCGCATTACGCCGCGGCCAAAGCGGGCGTCATGGCCTTCACGCGCTGCTCAGCGCTTGAGGCAGCAGACTTCGGCGTGCGCATCAACGCCGTTGCGCCTTCGATTGCTTTCCATGCCATGCTGAAAAAATCAGCCTCAGAAGAATTGCTCAAAGAGCTGGCCGCCAAAGAAGCCTTTGGCCGTGGCGCCGAGCCTTGGGAAGTGGCCAACACCATGATCTTCTTGGCCTCAGACTACTCATCGTATATGACGGGCGAGGTAATTTCAGTTAGCTCGCAACACGCTTAATGACGGACGAAACCACCAAACCAAAAGCCAAAGCACGCAGCGGCCGCAGCCGCGCGCGTGAGTTTGTGCTGCAAGCGCTCTACCAACACTTGGTCGGCCAAAACTCTGTCGATGCCATCGATGCCTTCACTCGCAACCTGATCGGCTTTAACAAAGCCGACAGCGCCCACTACGACGCCGTGTTTCGCGGCTGCGTGGCCGATTGCGACGCGCTCGACGCGCTCATCGTGCCGCACCTCGACCGTGGTTTGGTCGAAATATCGCCCTGCGAACGCGCCATCATGTGGATGGGCGTCTACGAATTCAAAAACTGCCTCGACATTCCTTGGCGCGTCGTCTTGAACGAGCACATCGAGCTGGCCAAAGCCTTTGGCGGCACCGATGGCCACAAATATGTCAACGGCGTGCTGCACAAGCTGGCGCAAGAGTTGCGTGCGGCTGAGTTCGCCCACGATAGCAAAGGCAAGACTTCTGGCGCTGCCACCAAAGACCAAGCGCAGAACGACGAAGCCTAAGCAATCGTCATTCTGTATACTGATTTTTAATCTCGCTACAGGCATGTTTGCACGAGAAAAATATGCGCTTCGACGGAATAATTCAGTCTTGGAATGATGATCGTGGTTTTGGCTTCATCACCCCAACGCAAGGTGGGCAAGAAGTCTTTGTGCATATCAAGGCCTTCCGTCGACTTCGGGAGCGCCCTGTCGCCCAGCAACAGGTCAGCTTCGAAGTAGAGATTGATAATCGCGGCAAAAAGCGGGCATTCAATGTCGAAATGGTTCGAGCGTCTCGCACCAAAAACCAGCGCGCATCACGCGAAAACAAAGCGCAGTGGGGCGCTGCCAGCCTGTTTGCAATTCCAGCGTTCTTGGTCATTTTGTTGATTACCTACATCCTCTGGCATCCGTCAACTTGGTTTGTTGGCGTCTATGCAGCCCTGAGCGTCGTCACTTTTCTTGTTTACCAAGGCGACAAGTCAGCCGCCAAAGCAGGTGCGTGGCGCACGCCCGAGTCAACGCTGCACGCCTTAGCCTTGGCTGGCGGTTGGCCGGGCGCACTGCTGGCACAACAATGGCTGCGTCATAAATCGATCAAAGGCCCTTTTCGCTTTGGCTTTTGGGTGACGGTTGTGCTGAATGTTGCGGGCTTTATTGCCTTAGCGGCTTTTCTTCACGCCAAGTAAAGAACCCAATCGCAGCGTTAGCGCCGCATCTGAAAACTCGGTTTCAATTTCCAAAAAAGGCGCAGACATGGTCGCAATTACTTATCTCGGTATTTTGATTGCTGTCATTGGCGGCATAGGCTTTTTGATCGCAGCGTTTAGAGCCAGTATTTGGTGGGGCTTGAGTTGCCTGCTGCTCACGCCCGTGTACTTGATTTTTTTGATTGCGCATTGGGACGAGGCTAAGAATCCGTTTTTTCTGCAGTTGATTGGATTCGCAGTCATGTTCTTAGGTCTGTTTACGCAAGAGATGGCTAATATGAGTCAAGTCACGATTTGATCAGGCGGTATTTTCAGCTTTAGGCCGTCAAACCTGCCTGAGTAGCTATCGTTTTTACCTCAGATTTTGGGCTTTTAGGGTGGAGAAAAACGCATGAAGATCGTCGTCTTAGGTGCCAGCGGCAAAACGGGGCAGTTGCTTGTAGCGGCTGCCGCAGCGCAAGGCCACGAAGTCGTCGCTGTGGTGCGCAGGATAGGCGTGCTGAAAGCGGGCAAAGGTCTCGTCATCATGCAAGCTTCGGTCGAGAGCCAGAGCGAACTGCGCGCAGCATTCGCGGGGGCTGACGCCGTAGTTTCGTGTCTTGGCGTGCGGCCTAGTCTGCGCGCATTTTGTTTCAAGCAAGACTTTCAACAGCGCAGCTTGCCCACCATCATTGCGGCCATCAACGCCGCGCAAGTGCCGCGCTTTGTGCTGCTCTCGTCTTTTGGTTCGGGCGCTAGCGCCAAGCAATCGGGCGCATTCCTGCGGTTGTTTCTTTATGGCTGCATTGCTAAAAAGATGTTTGATGACAAAGCCCAAGCCGAACAAGCGCTGCACGACTGCCGCGCCAACTGGACGGCGGTTTACCCCGTCACCTTGACTCAAGCGCCCGCCATTGCCGTGGCTGAGCTGGTGCCGCTGGACGCGGTGCGCCGCGTGCCCGGCATTCCGCGCTTGCCCTTTGCCAATGTGGCGCGGGCTTTGCTGGAGCTGGCGCAAGAGACTAAGCACGCAGGGCAAAAACTACTCCTCGCGCCGCCCAATACTTGGCAATAAGCGCCACTGCTAGCCCCTAGTCGCAAAAGCCGCCTGCGCTACGCCCTATCATTGGCGCTCGTCTTTACTCACACATTCACCACCATGCGATTCCTCCATACCATGCTGCGCGTCGGCGATTTGCCCCGCTCAATTGCTTTCTACACCCAAGTGCTGGGCATGCAACTCATCCGCCAAAGCGAGAACGAAACCGGCCGCTACACCCTCGCTTTCTTGGGCTATGCGGGTGGCAACCCCGCGCAGGCCGAGCTAGAGCTGACCTACAACTGGGGCGTGAGCAGCTACGACATCGGCACCGCCTACGGCCACATCGCGCTGGGCGTGCCCGACTGCGCGGCGGCTTGCGACAAAATCCGCGCCGCTGGCGGCCTCATCACGCG
>CAZUUN010000184.1:0-2928 GCA_964622735.1 uncultured Burkholderiaceae bacterium
GGTGGCCGTTCATCAGCGCGCCTGACTGCGCCCATGGTGGCCGCTGGTGCGGTGGCTAAAAAATGGCTGCGCGAACAATACGGCACCGAAGTGCGCGCTTGCGTAACGCAAGTGGGCGCAGTCGCCATAGGCGCCGCGCCCTATAACGAGGCCGAGTGGGCGCAAGTGCCACTGAACCCATTTTTTGCACCCGCGGCTGATGTCGCCGAGGTGGAAAGCTATATGAACGCGCTGCGCAAGTCGGGCGATTCGTGCGGTGCCAAGCTGTATGTCGAGGCGCTGCAAGTGCCCGTGGGTTTGGGCGAGCCGCTGTTTGACAAATTAGATGCCGAGATCGCCTACGCCATGATGGGCATTAACGCGGTTAAAGCGGTCGAGATCGGCGCAGGCTTTGACAGCGTGGCCGACAAGGGTTCAAGCCACGGCGACAGTTTGCAGCCCGGCGGCTTTGTCGGCAACAAGGCGGGCGGCATTTTGGGCGGTATTTCTACCGGCCAGCCCATCACCGTGCAATTGGCGATCAAACCGACGAGTTCGATTTTGATTCCGCGCGACTCGATCAATATGCAGCAAGAAGCGCAAAGCATCATCACCAAGGGTCGCCACGACCCTTGCGTGGGTTTGCGCGCCGCACCCATAGCCGAGGCGATGCTGGCATTGGTACTGATTGACCATGCCTTGCGCCACCGCGCACAATGCGGCGATGTGCGCTCACCCGCACCCAAAATCGCTTGACGCGGCACAGGGGCCGAATCTAGTTTTCGATATTCACGCATTGCGCACGCGCTGCCCCCACGCCCACAGCGGGGCTGGCAAGCGTGTACGATTCGGCCACTAACAAGCAGTTCTCATTTATGTCCTTCCTCGCCATCGATATCGGTAACACCCGTCTGAAGTGGGCGCTCTATGAAGAGGGGCAACCCGGCTCGACCCTGCTGGCGCAGGGCGCGGAGTTTTTAGAGAACATCGAAAAACTAGACGAAGGCGCCTGGAGCCACATAGCTGAGCCGCAAGCCGTGCTGGGCTGCTGCGTTGCCAGCGATGTGGTGCGCCGCCGCGCCATGGCGCAAATCAAAGAGCGCTGGGACCAAGTGCATACGCAGTGGGTGGTAGCGACTGCCGCTGAAGCGGGTTTGGTCAATGGCTACGACACGCCGCTGCGTTTGGGCACCGACCGCTGGGTCGCCATGATCGGCGCTTGGCAGCGGCTCAAAGCCGAATTCCCCGTGAACACGCCGCCGCTGATTGTGGTGATGGTGGGCACGGCCGTCACGGTGGAGGCGGTGGACAACAATGGTCGCTTTTTGGGCGGGCTGATTTTGCCCGGCCACGGCATCATGCTGCGCGCGCTAGAAAGCGGCACTGCTGGCCTGAATGTACCCACGGGCGAGGTGCGCGAATTTCCGACCAACACCAGCGACGCGCTGACCTCGGGCGGCACTTACGCCATCGCCGGTGCGGTGCAACGCATGGCCAAACACTTGGCCAAACATTGCGGCGCCGAGCCGCGCTGCCTGATGACGGGCGGCGCTGGCTGGAAGATGCAGCCCTTTATGGGCATGCCTTGCGAGTTGGTGGACAACTTGATTTTTGATGGCCTGCTGCAAATTGCCGCCAGCCGCCAGCTGCAACAGCAGCAGCTTTAATTTCCCTTCACACCCACGGCCAGCGTGCCGCCGCATTGTGTTCAACATCGTTCTCGTCCACCCTGAGATTCCGCCCAACACGGGCAACATCATTCGCCTGTGCGCCAACACGGGCTGCCGTTTGCATTTGATAGAGCCGCTGGGCTTTAACATGGAAGACAAGCAAATGCGCCGCGCTGGACTGGACTACCACGAGTACGCTAAAGTGATCCGCCACAGCAGCTGGCAAGCCTTTATCGACAGCGAACAACCGCAGCGCCTGTTTGCCTTTACCACCAAGGGCCAGCGCAGCAGTTTTGAAGTGGCTTACCAAGCGGGTGATTATTTGGTCTTTGGGGCTGAGACCTCGGGCTTGCCGCCTGCCGTGCGCGAGAGCTTGCGCGAAGAGCAAAAAGTGCGCTTGCCCATGCTGCCCACGCAGCGCAGTTTGAATTTATCGAACACCGTGGCCATTGCCGTGTATGAGGCTTGGCGGCAAATTCAATTCAGCTAGCTTGCTTTAGACCACCGCATCTGGTGGTGTTGCGGCCACATAACGCAACACGCCCGCTGCTGCCTGCACGCCCGTTGCCATGCAAGCGGTGAGCAAATAGCCGCCCGTCGGCGCTTCCCAATCCAGCATTTCGCCCGCGCAAAAAACGCCAGGCACTTGCTTGAGCATCAATTCCGCACTCAAAGCACCCAACTGCACACCGCCCGCGCTGCTAATCGCCTCAGCAATCGGGCGTACGCTCAGCAGTTTAATGGGCAGGGCTTGTAGCGCCTGCGCCAACTGCAGCGGGTCATCGCGCTCTGCAGGGCTGAGCAATTCGTAGAGCAAGGCGGTTTTGATGCCGTCCAGCTTGAGTTTGCTTTTTAAAACCGCGCTCAGGCTTTTGCCCGCACGCGGCGCTTGCAAAATTTGCACTACTTTTTCAGCAGGCCAATCGGGCAACAAGTTCATGTGCAGCAGCGCGTAACCCTGCGCATTGATAGCTTCGCGCAAGTCAGCGCTAGCGGCATAAATCACGCTGCCCTCGATGCCACTTTTCGTCGCCACGCATTCGCCCTTGCGCGTGTGCGTTTGGCCATTCGCATCAACCCAAGTGATGGCGATGGTTTTAAACGGCAAGCCCGCAAACTTGTCGGCAAAGTGCGCCGTCCAAGCGTTCCCCTCGCGCCCCGCCACATCAAAACCGCAATTGGCGGGCTGCAAAGGCGACAAGGCCACGCCACGCGCTTGCAGCAGCGGCCACCATGCCGCGTCTGAACCCAAATGCGGCCAACTCGCCCCGCCCAGCGC
>CAZUUN010000185.1:0-2890 GCA_964622735.1 uncultured Burkholderiaceae bacterium
ATCGTGCTGTCCCCTTTGTTCGGCTTTATCTTGGGCTCCATCATCATGGTGATCGTGGCCTGGCTGTTTCGCCGTAAAACCCCGGGGCAAACCGATAAATGGTTTCGCCGCCTGCAACTGGTCTCAGCCGCAGCCTACAGCTTGGGGCATGGCGGGAATGACGCGCAAAAAACGGCCGGCATCATCTGGCTGCTGCTGATGGCCGCTACCAGCATGGGGATCAGCGGCTTGCCCGTGTGGATGCAAGCCCATCCTGATCATCTGCCGGGTTGGGTTGTGGCTATTTGTTATCTAGCCATCGGCTTTGGCACCATGTTTGGCGGCTGGCGCATCATCAAAACCATGGGGCAAAAGCTCACCAAGCTCAAGCCTGTGGGCGGCTTTTGCGCCGAAACCGGCGGCGCTTTCACCCTGTTTTTCGCCACCGCTTTGGGCGTGCCCGTCTCCACCACCCACACCATTACGGGGGCGATTGTGGGCGTAGGCTCGACCGAACGCGCCAGCGCCGTGCGCTGGGGGGTAGCGGGCAATATTGTTTGGGCCTGGATTTTCACCATCCCCGCCAGCGCCTCCGTCGCGGCAGTGGCCTATTACCTCAGCATTCAACTGTTCTGATGCGGGCACAAAGCCCGTTGTGCTGGGTTCGGGATCGGGCTCGGGCTCGGGTTTGAGCTGAGGCTTACTGTCCTATTTTTGAGGCAATCAGGCCAAAAAGTGCCAGTTAAAGCTGTATTGTCCCACCACTGGGATAATGGGCCAGCGCGATAGCTTGGGCAGCTGTTTTGGCGTATTTTTCAGGGTGTTTTAGGTGTTTTAGGCCGTAAAACCTGCCTGAGTAGCTCACTTTTTTATTCGATTTTTGCTTTGTCAGCAGCCGCATGGCTGCGCGGAAAAGTGGCCTGTATGCAGGTGCCGGCGCCAATTTGCGAGCGCACATGAAACTTGCCCGCCAGCGCCTCCACGCGGTGCAACATGCCAGGCAGGCCGTGGCTTTTGTGCAGGGCTTCTTGCGCGTCAAAACCTAGGCCGTCGTCTTCGATGCGCAAATCAATATGCTGCGCCTGCGCTTGCAGGGTGATGCACACGCGCTTGGCCTGCGCGTGTTTGGCGATGTTGTTCAGGCTTTCTTGCACCAAGCGGAAGATGGCCAAATTGGTACTGCTATCGCAGGGCGGGGCATCAAGCAAGAGCTCGGTCTGGATGCCGGTGCGGCGCTCAAACTCTTGCGCTTGAATCTCGAGCGTGGCATCTAAGCCCAAGTGGCTGAGCGAGGACGGCAGCAGGTCTTCGGTAATGCGGCGCTTGAAGGCGGCGCAGGCATTGAGGGATTCGTTCAAATGGTCTAAGCGCTCTTGCACGGCCTCATTTCCGGGGGTGGCAGGCACGCGGCTGCGCACGCGTGCGAGATCGAGCTTGGCGGCGGTCAAGAGCGCGCCCATTTCGTCGTGCAGCTCACGCGCGAGGCGCGCGCGTTCGTCTTCTTGCACATTCAAGAGGTGGTTGGCCAGCTCGGTCATGCGTTTGGTACGGTCGCGCACGGCTACTTCGAGCAGGTCGCGCTCGGCGGCCAATTCAGCGCGTTGCTGGGCTTGCATTTGGCTGGCGGCTTTTTGCTGGCGCAGCAGCAAATACAAGGCCAATAAAGCGGCTAAGGCCACCAAGGTGATGGCTAGGCGCGAGAAGGCCACGCTGGTGTGGATGTTTTTGGTCGCCGCTTCGATTTGTTTGCGGTTGTCCTGGCTCAGCAGCTCGAGGGCGTGGCGGATGTCATCCATGCTCTCTTGCCCGACATCGGTGTTGATGGTGGCCAGCCAATTGCCCTGATCAGGTGCGGCGCGGCGCAGTTTGACGGCCACTTCCATCTCAGCCATGCGACGCTGTACCGAGGCCGAGAGCTTGGAGAAATTGCTTTGCGCCGCGCTGTTTTGGCTGTAATAGCCGCGCACTTTTTCGAGCGCAGCCTCCATCGCTGCGCTGGCTTCGGTATAGGGTTGCAAATACACCGCGCGCCCGGTGAGTAAAAAGCCGCGCTGGCTGGCCTCGGCATTGAGCACCAGCTGGCGCACTTTGTCTAAAGCGCGGCGCTGCTCATCGAGCTGCTTGACTGTGCCTAGCGCTTGGCGGGTTTGTTGGTAGCCGTATTCATTAATGCCGATGAGCATGATGGCGGCCAAGACCGCCAAATAAAAGAAGACGGGGAGCTGGCGCAAAAAAGCCCAGTAAATGGGCAGTTTGGCTTGTAGAAAACGGCGGATACGCATGAAAAACGCCCAAGAAATGGCCGATCTGGCGCGAATGGGAGTGGGAACTTTACTACACTAGCAGCTCATAGCTTTTGGAGTGCGCAATTGGCAGAGAGTATCCGCGTTGGACTTGTTGATGATCATGCCATCGTGCGTGCGGGGCTGCGCCAATTTTTTGCGGATCTGGGTGACATCGAAGTTGCTGGCGAAGCCGATAGCGGACGCGCCGCGATTGATTTGGTGCGCGAGTGTGCCATGGATGTTTTGCTGATGGATTTGTCCATGCCAGGGCAAACGGGCTTGGATGCGCTGGCCATGATTCGCGCCAAAGCGCCCGATTTAAAAGTGCTGATTTTGAGCAGCTACCCCGAAGAGCATTACGCCCAGCACCTGCTGCGTTTGGGGGCCATGGGGTATTTAAACAAACAATGCGAGCCTGATGAGATTGCCGCAGCGATACGGATGGTGGCACATGGCGAAACCTATTTGTCGGCCAAGATGCAGGCTGCGCAGGCGCAGCATAAATCGCAAGACGAGCAGCGCCCGGCGCATGAATTGCTGTCTGAGCGCGAGTTTCAGGTGTTTTTGCGCTTGGCCAAAGGGCAGGGCGTGAGCCAAATTGGCGAGGATTTGTCGCTGAGCGTCAA
>CAZUUN010000186.1:0-2883 GCA_964622735.1 uncultured Burkholderiaceae bacterium
AGGCCTTTTTTCTTCAGCATGCGGCTGACCACATCACTGGCTTTTTTGCCGCCAGCAACATAGCTGCCTGTGGCGGCGTCAAAGTTTTGGATGTCTTTGCCGGTTTTTTTGTAAAACCCAGCGCCGTTTTTCAAACCCAAATTACCCATCTCTAAAAGCTTGGCCAAAGCCGGTGGCGTGCTGTAGTTGGGGTAGAAAGGATCGCGCTTTTCGTCTAGATTGTCTTGCAGCGTTTTGATCACATGGTTGAGCGTATCGAGACCCACCAAATCCGCTGTGCGGAAAGTGCCGCTGGATGCGCGGCCTAGTTTTTTGCCTGTCAGGTCATCGACCACATCCCAGCCAAGGCCGAATTTTTCGGTCAGTTTGGCGGTCGCCAAAATATTGGCAATGCCGATGCGGTTGGCAATAAAGTTGGGCGTGTCCTTAGCGCGCACCACGCCCTTCCCTAAGCTGCTGGTAACGAAGGCTTCGAGGTCGTCTAGCACTTGCGGCAGCGTTGATGGGGTGGGAATCAACTCGACCAAATACATATAGCGCGGTGGGTTGAAAAAGTGGATGCCGCAGAACCGCGGGCGTACGCTGGCATCGACCGCTTCGCTCAAGGCCGTGATGGACAAACCCGAGGTGTTGGTGGCAAGAATAGCGTGGGGCGCGATAAAAGGCGTGATCTTTTGGTAAAGCCCTTCTTTCCAATCCAAGCGCTCGGCAATGGCTTCGATGATGACATCGCAGTCACGCAATTTTTCTAGGTCTTCGTCGTAGTTCGCTTGCTCGATGAGCGCGGCATCGCTGGTCAGCCCTAAGGGTGCAGGTTTGATTTTTTTCAAGCCTTCAATCGCCTTGGCGACGATGGCATTTTTCGGCCCTTCTTTAGCGGGCAAATCAAACAAGATGACGGGCACTTTGCAGTTGATGAGTTGGGCGGCGATTTGCGCCCCCATCACACCTGCGCCAAGAACGGCGACTTTGCGAACGGGAAAATGTGACATAGCGACTTCCTTCATCTAAATACTCTATTTTTAATAGCTGCTCAGGCAGGTTTGACGGCCTAAAATGGCTAAAACACTCATATTTTTACTTAATGCGCACCCAAGTCTGGGTGCGGTAGAACGGGCCCCAATAACCGCGCACGCCCAGCTTTTTGCCAGCCTCGCGCACGATCAGCGTTAGGCGGTATTCCTTGCCTTCTTGCGGGTCCAGTATGCGTCCGCCCTTGTAGGTATCGCCCTCGGCAATTGCATCCACATCGCGAATGATTTCGAGCGTGGCCATAGGCTGGTTTTTGCGTTCGTCTTTGCACTTCTCGCAAATGTCGCCGGGCTTGGCGGTGATGTCCACCACTTTGGCTATGCGGCCAAAGTAGTGGCCATTTTTCTCGCTGATTTGAATCTGCGCTTGCGGCAGCCCGTCTTTGTCGCTGTAGCTTTGCCACAGACCGGCGGGGGTGTTTTGCTGCGCAAAGCAAAAGCTGCTGAGCAAGCCGAAAACCAAGGCGATGCTGGCGTGTTGAAAGTGCTTCATGGGCGTGTGCGTTTTCTGCTTAAGCGCTGATGCCAAGCGCGGCATCGCTGTCCATCAGCGTGGCAACGCCAGCCTCTGCGATCTTGATTGCCATGCGCGCTTCGGGGAAGAGCTTGGCAAAGTAAAAGCGCGCCGTTTGCAGTTTGGCGGTGTAGAAAGGGTCGGTGCTGCCCGCAGCGATGGCTTGCAACGAGATTTGCGCCATGCGCGCAAACATATAGCCAAAGACAAAGTGGCCGCAAACGCGCAAATAATCTACCGCCACACCGGCCGCTTCGTCTGGGTTTTGCAGGGCTTTAAAGCCTATGCCCATGGTGAATTTGGTCATCAGTTCGCCTAAACCGCCCAGTGGCGTAATGAACTCGCTCATCTTCTCGTTCGTGCCTTCGGCCTCGACCAAGTCTTGTACCAGCTTGCCAAATTTCTTCAGGCTAGCGCCTTGATTGCCTAAGACTTTGCGAGCCAACAAATCCAAAGCCTGAATCGTGTTGGTGCCTTCATAAATCATATTGATACGCGCATCGCGCACAAATTGTTCCATGCCTGTTTCGCGGATGTAGCCGTGGCCGCCAAACACTTGCAAGCAGTTGCTCGTAGCGATCCAACCGTTGTCGGTCAAGAAGGCTTTGACGATGGGTGTCAGTAGCGCGACCATCTCGTCTGACTCTTTGCGCACTTCTTCGTCTGGGTGGTGGTGGGCTTGTTCGAGCAAATGCACACAGTACAAATTCAGCGCGCGGCCGCCTTCGGCATAGGCTTTGGCGGTGAGCAGCATTTTGCGCACATCCGGGTGAAAAATAATCGGATCCGCGGCCAAGTCTGGTCGCTTAACACCGCTGACGCTGCGCGCTTGCGTGCGGTCTTTGGCATAAATCAGCGCGTTTTGGTAAGCGACTTCAGACAAACCGAGCGACTGGTTGCCGACACCCAAACGCGCCGCGTTCATCATGATGAACATGGCGTTCAAGCCCTTGTGTGGCTGGCCGACCAAAGTACCGATGGCGCCATCGATCATGATCTGCGCAGTGGCGTTGCCGTGTATGCCCATTTTGTGTTCTAGGCCAGTGCAAAAAATCGGATTGCGCGCGCCTAAGCTGCCATCGGCATTGGGTAAAAACTTCGGTACGACGAAAAGCGAAATGCCTTTCACACCCGCGGGTGCATCGGGCAAGCGCGCCAGCACCAAGTGGATGATGTTCTCGGCCATATCGTGCTCGCCCGCACTGATAAATATTTTTTGGCCGGTGATTTTGTAAGTGCCATCGGCTTGCGGCTCGGCCTTGGTGCGCATCAGGCCCAAATCAGTGCCGCAGTGCGGCTCGGTCAGGCACATGGTGCCCGTCCATTCGCCGCTGGTCA
>CAZUUN010000187.1:0-2858 GCA_964622735.1 uncultured Burkholderiaceae bacterium
GACCAGCCGATGAACCTGACCAATGGGCCCAAAGGCTTGGGGCAAATCGACAGCGTCAAATTTGGCGGTTTCGATTTAGGTGCGTCCTATACCTTTTTGGGCTATCAGTTCCATTCGGTCACTTTGTATTGCTACCTCTTTTTGCTTTTAACTGTGTTGGCGGTGGTGGTGTCTTATCGACTGCAAAACTCGCGCATAGGCCGCGCCTGGATGGCGATCCGCGAGGACGAAGTAGCCGCCAAAGCCATGGGCATCAATACCGTACACATGAAGTTGTTGGCCTTTGGTATGGGTGCGACTTTGGGCGGGGTCAGCGGCTCGATGTTTGCGGCGTTTCAGGGTTTTGTCTCGCCCGAGTCCTTCTCGCTGATGGAGTCCGTCATGCTGGTCGCCATGGTGGTATTGGGTGGCTTGGGGCATATACCGGGCGTGATTTTGGGCGCGCTATTGCTGGCCGCTTTGCCCGAGGCGCTGCGCTATGTGGCTGGCCCTTTGCAAAACATGACCGATGGCCGCATCGATGCTTCCATCCTGCGCCAGCTTTTGATTGCCACGGCCATGATCAGCATCATGCTGCTGCGCCCGCGCGGCCTGTGGCCTTCGCCTGAGCATGGCGGTGTGCGACTAGCGGTGGATCCGAAAGCCGCGCCCGACAACCCGCAGCACAATCCGCCCGGCATCGACTTTCCGGCTGATGCCGTACCGCCGTCCGCTGCCAACGATGGCCCTTTTAGCGTCAACCCTTAAGAGCCAGTAGCATGAATCAAGACCAAGTCTTAAGCATCAGCGGCGCGTCTAAGCGCTTTGGCGGCTTGCAAGCGCTGGCCGATGTCAGTTTGAATATACGGCGCGGTGAGGTCTATGGGCTGATCGGCCCCAACGGCGCTGGCAAAACCACTTTTTTCAATGTCATCACGGGTTTGTATACGCCCGACAGTGGCAGCTTTGCGCTGAACGGCAAGCCCTACAAACCGCAGGCGGTGCATTTGGTGGCGCAAGCGGGCATTGCGCGCACCTTTCAAAACATCCGCTTGTTTGCCGATATGACGGCGCTAGAGAATGTCATGGTCGGACGCCACATCCGCTCGCGCTCGGGCGTCTTGGGTGCGGTCTTTCGCACCCGCGGCTTTCAGCGCGAAGAAGCGGCCATTGCTGCCCGCGCGCAAGAGTTGCTCGACTATGTGGGCATAGGCCAGCTGGCGCATTTTCGTGCGCGCACGCTCAGCTATGGCGACCAGCGCCGCCTAGAGATCGCACGCGCTTTGGCGACCGACCCGCAATTGATCGCCTTAGACGAACCTGCCGCTGGCATGAACGCCACCGAAAAAGTGCAGCTGCGCGCGCTGATCGAGCGCATTCGCCAAGACCAGCGCACCGTGCTGCTGATCGAGCACGATGTGAAGCTGGTCATGGGTCTGTGCGACCGCATCACGGTGCTGGACTATGGCCAAGTGATTGCCACGGGTACGCCCGCGCAAGTGCAAAAAGATGAAAAAGTCATTGCCGCCTATTTGGGCACTGACGCTTAAAACGGAGCCGCCCACCATGAGCCAGCCTTTACTCCACATCGCTGATTTAAAAGTCGCTTACGGCGGCATTCAGGCCGTCAAGGGCGTGAGCTTGCAGGTTTTTGCGGGCGAGCTGGTCACGCTCATAGGCTCGAACGGCGCGGGCAAAACCACCATCATGAAGGCGATTACTGGCGGCCTGCCTTTGGCGGGCGGGCGGGTCGAGTACTTAGGCAGCAACATTGCCGGCAAGGGCGCTTGGGATTTGGTGGCCGAGGGCTTGGTCATGGTGCCCGAGGGGCGCGGGGTTTTTACGCGTATGAGCATCCACGAGAATTTGCTCATGGGCGCCTACACCCGCAATGACAAAGGCGGCATTGCGGCTGACATCGACAGAATGTTTGCGCTTTTTCCGCGTCTGCAAGAGCGCAAAGACCAACTGGCAGGAACCCTGAGCGGCGGCGAGCAGCAAATGCTGGCGATGGCGCGCGCGCTCATGGCGCGGCCCAAAGTGCTGCTGCTGGACGAGCCTTCGATGGGTTTGTCGCCCATCATGGCCTCCAAGATTTTTGAAGTCGTGCGCGAAGTCTCGGCCCAGGGTGTGACTATCGTCTTGGTCGAGCAAAACGCCCAGCGCGCCCTGCAAGCGGCGCACCGCGCTTATGTGATCGAGTCTGGTCTAATCACCATGGCAGGTGCCGCGCAAGATTTGCTGCACGACCCGAAAGTGCAGCAAGCTTATTTAGGGGCTTGAATACCACTGAATGCTAAAAACACTACTGATTTGAGAGCTGCTCAGGCAGGTTTGACGGCCTGAAACACCAAAATAACACTGGTTTTTTAAGTGAGTTGGCTGTCAGTGCAGTTTATTTTGCTCGACCAATCTTGCGTCTGCAAAGGGCTCAGACTTTCCAAAAATCGATAGATCCTTAGTTTTTTACTTAAAAGCGCTTTAAATCTGCGGTTGACCTGAAATCAAATTCTCAACCCCACTATCTTTTAAAAGTTGTTCATACAAATCCAGTGTACGCAGATCAATGAGCCGCTGAAAATTTGCGACATCATCTCTTGACCAAATGCCCTCACCATCATTTTTCAAGATGATTTTGTTCCATTTATCATCAGGGTCCTTAACCATGTTGGCGTCCCCCTCAACAGCCTTATCATCAGGGTCCTTAACCATGTTAGCGTCCCCCTCAAGAGCCTTATTGTCAGGGTCTTTAACCATGTCAGCGTCCACCTCCTCAAGAGCCTCATACTTCCCTTTGCCCCGAGCGCGGTTATCTGATGCATCTAGCCACCGAAAATTTCCGAGAGAATTTCCTATAACGCTGCGCCCCCAACGGAAAT
>CAZUUN010000188.1:0-2858 GCA_964622735.1 uncultured Burkholderiaceae bacterium
CTTCGCCCAGGGTCTCGCCTAAGCCTTGTGCCGCTAGCTTGCTGGCGTATAGCGCACGCGTGCCGCTGTGCTGGGCAATTTTTTTGTACATCAGCGGCTGGGTCAAAGCGGGAGTGTCCTGCTCGTTATGCCCCAGTTTGCGGAAGCAGACGATATCGATCACGACATCCTTATTAAATTCCTGACGGTACGCCAAGGCTAGGCGTGTGGCTAGCGTCACGGCCTCGGGATCGTCGCCGTTGACATGCAAAACGGGTGCGCCGATCATTTTTACGACATCAGTGCAGTACAGCGTAGAGCGCGTGTCGCGCGGATCACTGGTGGTAAAGCCGATTTGATTATTAATGACAATATGCACCGTGCCGCCGGTGTAGTAGCCACGAGTTTGCGACAGCGCCAAGGTTTCCATCACCACGCCTTGCCCTGCAAAGGCCGCGTCGCCATGCACCAGCACAGGCAGTACTTGATCGCCTTCTTTGTCACCCCGACGGTCCATACGCGAGCGCACAGAACCCGCGACGACAGGGTTGACTATCTCCAGATGCGACGGGTTAAACGCTAAAGTCAAATGCACGGGGCCGCCGGGCGTGGTGACATCTGAGCTAAAACCTTGGTGGTATTTGACATCGCCAGCTGGCAAATCCTCTGGAGCAGTGTGTTCGAACTCTGCAAACAGGTCTTTCGGTTGCTTGCCCAAAATATTGACAAGCACATTGAGGCGGCCTCGATGCGCCATGCCGATAACAACTTCTTGTACGCCTGCCGCGCCAGCGCGCTGGATGAGATCGTCCATCGCGACAATAAAGCTCTCGCCACCTTCGAGAGAGAAGCGTTTTTGCCCCACATATTTGGTGTGCAGATAGCGCTCTAGCCCCTCAGCTGCGGTCAGCTGCATCAGTACATTTTTTTTCTCATCGTTGCTTAAATGGGGTTGAGCGCGTACTGTTTCGAGTTGTTTTTGCCACCAACGCTTCTCGTCTTGACTGGTGGCGTACATAAATTCGGCACCGATATTGCCGCAGTAAGTTTCGCGTAGGGCATTGAGTAAATCACGCAGACTCAGCTGTTCTTTACCAAAATAGGTATTGCTGACATCGAATACTGTTTCTAAGTCTGAATCGGTAAGACCATAAAAAGCGGGGTCGAGATCAGGAATTTTTTCGCGTTCAGCGCGTTTGAGTGGGTCTAAGTCCGCCCAGTGCGCGCCCACATTACGGTAAGCAGCTACCAACTGTTGCACAGCGGTGCGCTTTTTCCCCATTTCGTTATCGCTGCCGTTGGCCGCAATCACCTGACTCACGCCTGCTTTGGCACGCTCAGCAAAAGCGTGAACCACGGGTAAATGGGGTACATCGCGTGCGCTGCCACCGTGGCTGTCGGGCAAGTTTTGGACGCCGTCGAAATATTGGCGCCAATTGTCCGGCACACTGGTGGGGTCGAGCAGGTAGCTCTCGTACATCTCTTCGATGTAGGGGGCATTACCACCGTAAAGATAGCTGGCGCTACCGTAGTTTTGGTACAGGGATGACATGAAATGCGACCTCCGCGCCCTCCAAGGCGCATTAGTTGGTGAGAACCTGTTGTCTGACGCGACTGCATCGCGCCGCAACTGCTTAGAAAAACTACGCAATCACTTCCAGCCTAGGCGAAAAATGAAGCGCTGATTATCGGTTTTTTTTCAGCACTTTGCTAGCCTGACTGGGATTTTGCCCACGGCTCTTTGACTTTTTGTGCAATCACCATATGCAGTTATTGGGCTTTATTTACCTAGGAGTAATGGATAACGCCTTATTTTTACAACAAAGCCAATCGCAAGATAGCAAGGCGGCAGCACATTGGAGCTATCGTTTCTTCGTTTTGTTCGCGTTTTGCTTGGCTTTGCGGCAAAATGCGCCTGACTTCTTTGAACACTGGTAGTCCTAAGACTCTTTATAGTGCGGTATGGCTAAAGCAAAAAAAACATCATCACCCCAAAGCAACGGCAAGCCCAGTATTGCCGCGTGCATTGAAGCCGTTCTTTCGCAAAGTGATAGTTTGATCGGTGCGGTGATCGATGGCTTGACTAGCGCTGCCGAGCGCCCAGGGGCGACAGCGGGGGCGCAGGTTGTGCAAAGTCCTGCATTAATCGCGGCGATAGGCTTATTGGTGAGCCATCGCGATGAGGTGAGTGAAAAATTTAGTAAGCGTTTGCGCAGTTTGCTTTACGCTGGCTTAGGCACTTCTGGGCAAGTCAAAGTGGTCACGAGTTTTCAAGAGCTGCGTTTATTTGACGAAGACAATCAGCTCGATGACAGCATTGAAATTGCCCGTGCGCAACAAGAGATGGCCATTTCTGTTGAGAAAATTTTGCCTCAGCTCGATGCCTTAATTAGCGGTTTACTCGGTTGGATTACGGTGCAGTCGCAAATCAACCCGTTGCGACCTGAAATTTTTGTCCATGCTTTGCGCGATGCATTCAAAGATTTTGTGCCAGATGAAGAAGTGCGTGGGCAGTTGATTGCCCCAGCTGCGGGGCGTTTGGGCGTCGCCCTAGAAAAACTCTACCGTAAAGTGATTGATTGGCTGTTGATGCATGGCATTGAACCCGCCGGCCCTACCCTCAGTGTGAATGCAGGCGCGGCTGGTACGGCTGCGGCTGGAACGGTCAGCTCTACGGTAGCAAAAACGATGCTGACCTTGGATAAGTTACGCCGTATGCTGACAGGTGAGAGCAACGATCAATTACCGAGTGATTCTTTAGGCAAGCGCGGTTCGGGCTTTTTGCATACGGTTCCACTGTCGCTCAAGGCAATTGAAGACGGCAACATGATGGAGGCGATGATAGAGCGCCTTGATCACCAAGCGATCGAAGACCCAGA
>CAZUUN010000189.1:0-2849 GCA_964622735.1 uncultured Burkholderiaceae bacterium
TTCAGTTTTTAGATGGCTTTGATCCTGCGCATATTTGCAACCACTCCGACACGCAAGGACGCTACCGCTACAGCAACCAGCCCAATATGGCGTATTGGAATTTGTTTTGCTTGGGTCAAGCACTGTTGCCGCTGATTGCGGCCGATAAAAACGCAACCACGGCCAGCGAGCAGGCTTTGGCGGCGGTTGAAGTCTTCAAACCGCGTTACGAAACGCAGTTTAGGCAAGTGATGGCGGCCAAGCTTGGTTTGCCGCAATTGTTGCCCGCACAAATGCCAGTTTTGCAGCAGCTGCTGGCGCTGCTGGCGGCAGAGCGCGTGGATTGGACGATTTTTTGGCGGCGCTGGGCAGAAGCCATTGCGGGCGCGGCAGATGCGACTGAAGCGGCGCAAATGGATATGAATCCCGTGCGCGATCTGTTTATGGATCGTGTGGCATTTGATGTTTGGACACTATCAATACAAGAGCTGCTCAGGCAGATTTGGTGCGCCAATTCGGCAAAAAAGACCTTAAAAACCAATCCGCACACCGTTTTGCGCAATTACTTGGCACAAAACGCCATTGCCCAAGCGCAGACGGGCGATGTAGCTGAGCTGGCGCGTTTGCTGCAAGCGCTGCAAAACCCTTATGAGGCGCTGCCTGAGTTTGCCGCTTACGCTGACTTTCCGCCGGCATGGGCTGGCAGCATTTCGGTTTCGTGTTCGTCTTGAAGCTCGCTTGCAGGTTTAAATAAAGCCGTCTTCTTAGATCTAGGCCAAGTAAGTCAAAAGTAGGACTTTGTGCGCGGCCTTGCCTGTGCTACAAAGTTCATACTGCGCTTTGCAGCTTAGCTTTTAACAAAATGAGTGCCGCATGTCTTTGATCCTTTGGGAACACATCAGCAAAACTGATCACGATGAGATCGACCACCAGCACCAGCGCATGCTCGAATCGATCAACACTTTGCGCGTTTTGCACCAACGCGGCCAGCAAGCGGCTATCGCCATTGCCCTCGATGACATCGCCGTGTTTTTGCAGCAGCATTTCGCTTTTGAAGAGCGTCTGATGCACGACAGCGATTACACCTACCTTGAGCCGCACGAAATCGCGAATAAGCTGTTTTTGAAAAAACTGGCGCGCTTTCAGCAGCGCTTTGCCGCGCAAGAAGACATGTTTGAGGAAATGCACGCTTCGCTTACGCGCTGGATCGGCTTTCACATCCACATGATGAACCGGCAGTGAGTGGCACGCGCTACAATGCGGGCAAACTCAGCCCACCTCGTTCTATATGCTTACGGTATCTCGCCTCACTGCTTTGATTTTGCTAGCGCTGCTGCTGTCCTTCCAATACCAAATTTGGATAGGCCCGCGCAGTGTGAGCGAGCTGGGCACTATGCGCGAGCGCTTGGTGCAAGAAACGGCGGCCAACGAGCAAATGCAATTGCAAAATCAACAATTGCAAGCCGAAGTGGATGACCTCGTCAGCGGCCTCGAAACAGTCGAAGAAAAAGCCCGCTACGAGCTCAATATGGTCAAGGCTGACGAAATCATGGTGCAGTACACCGAGTAGTGCTGCGCTGCACAATATGTGCGATAATTTGGCCTCGTTCGATTGATAGTTTAGCGAAAAGCAAAGGGTTCAGGCATGGCCTCGTCGGGGGTTGGTGGCCGCAGAATCCAAGATCCCGCAACGGCGCTTGCCAGCGTGCGTGAGGGGTACCCAAGGTGCTCAAAAGAGCTTTCGAAAGGTGAAATGATGACAGCGACTAGCAGCAATGCGCCGCAAGACTTGCGCGGTGCCGAAATTATGGTCAAGGCCTTGCAGGCCGAGGGCGTGAAATACCTGTGGGGTTACCCAGGTGGTGCGGTTTTGCACATCTACGACGCGCTCTACAAACAAGAAACCATCCAACACATACTGGTGCGCCACGAGCAGGGTGCAGTCCATGCGGCTGACGGCTACGCGCGCGCCACGGGCGATGTGGGCGTTGCCCTGGTGACCTCAGGCCCGGGCGCCACCAATGCCATCACCGGCATCGCCACCGCTTATATGGACAGCATCCCGATGGTGGTGATCACCGGCCAAGTGCCGACTGCCGCCATTGGTTTAGACGCGTTTCAAGAGTGCGACACCATCGGCATCACACGCCCCATCGTCAAGCACAATTTTTTGGTCAAAGACGCCAAAGATTTGGCGCTCGTGATGAAAAAAGCCTTTCATATCGCCCGCACTGGCCGCCCCGGCCCTGTGGTGGTTGATATCCCGAAAGATGTGAGCTTTCAGATCACCAAATACGCCCCGGCTGAATACGCCAAACCGGTTGAAATGCGCAGCTACAAACCCGCAGTCAAAGGCCATATGGGCCAAATGCGCAAAGCGGTGCAGTTGCTGATGAATGCCAAGCGCCCGTATATCTATACGGGTGGCGGCGTGGTCTTGGGCAATGCCAGCACCGAGTTGCGCGAACTGGCCAACGGCTTGGGCTTTCCGGTTACCAATACCTTGATGGGTTTGGGCGCTTACCCTGGCACAGACCCTAAATTCTTGGGCATGCTGGGCATGCACGGCACGGTGCAAGCGAATAACGCTATGCAAAACTGCGATGTTTTGTTGGCCATCGGCGCGCGTTTTGACGACCGCGTCATTGGCAATACCAAGCACTTTGCGCAAAACGCCCGCAAAATCATCCACATCGATGTCGATCCTTCCAGCATCTCTAAACGCGTCAAGGTCGATGTGCCTATCGTCGGCGATGTCAAAGAAGTTTTGACCGACTTGATCGCCGCCATTCAAGAGTCAGGCCAAAAGCCCGACGCCACTGAGCTGGCCAACTGGTGGAAAACCATTGAAGCTTGGCGCGCCACCGACT
>CAZUUN010000190.1:0-2837 GCA_964622735.1 uncultured Burkholderiaceae bacterium
TGACCTCTTCGCCCGTTTCGCCATCGCCACGCGTGGCCGCTTGCACCAGCACGCCATGCTCGTAGCGCAGGCTCAGCGCCAAGCCATCAAACTTCAGCTCGGCCACATACTCAATGGCGGGAGCAGTTGGCTCTAGCCCCAGTTCGCGGCGCACGCGGGCGTCAAAGGCGCGCGCGCCTTCGGGCGTGTTGTCGGTCTCGGTGCGGATCGACAACATGGGCACGGCGTGGCGCACAGGCGCAAACCCAGCTAATACCGCGCCGATGACGCGCTGCGTCGGCGAATCAGCTAGGCGCAACCCTGGCCACTGCGCCTCGATCTGTTCCAGCTCTTGATACAGGCGGTCGTACTCGGCATCGGGCACCACGGGCGCGTCTTGCACATAGTAGGCGTGAGCGTAACGCTGCAGAGTGTGCAGTAGCTCTTGATAGCGCGCACTGGGCGCAGCATCAGGCGCTGGCGCAGCTTCGGAGTCGGCAAATAAATCGTCAGTCATACACACATTAGTCAAAACGCAGAGCGGCTTGCCCCGCTGCGCCGCCATCGAGCAAAGCATTCAAACGGCGGCTCACACGCCAAACGCCAGCCTGCTTGCACAGCTCCCAGCGATTGGCAGCGATGCGTTCAGCCGTATAAGCGCCCGCGTGGTGGCGAAAAACACAAGAGTAGCCCAGCGCCACGGCGCGCTCGCCTTGCAGCTGTATCTGCAGCGGGCTGAGGATATGCGCGCAGCCGTCTTGCAGCAATTGCTGGTGGTAGTCGGCTTGCAGCAAAGCGCTGATCGCCACTGGGCCAGTATGGCTGCCAAAGCCTGCGACTTCATAAGCGCCATCACTGGTCCACAAGTTGGCCGCGTCATGCACGCGATTGCTGTCCACCGCCGGGCCATAGCTGGCGATGGCGTTGCGTATGGCTTCGCGGTCTTCAAGTTCCGTCACACGGCTTTTAAGCGCCGCCAGCTCTGCGGCAAATTCGGCCAGCGTGTTGCGTTCAACGCTCGTCATGCGCCCGCCTCAATCAGCTCCGCTTGCGACTGTGCGACATAAGTGCTGCTCACCTCTTGCGCACCCCATTTTTGCAGCCGCTTGCGGCATTTCAGCACCAGCTTGTCTTTGCTGATCAAGCTGGCGCGGTGCGCCGCCGCCAAGTCTAAGAATTTTTGGTCATCGGCATCGCCGCAAGTCACCGCCACTTTGTCGGCGATATCCACCACCGTGCTGAGCGCATCAAACTGCGCCAGCACTTGGCTACTCGTCAAACCATGCCAGTGCATGCGCGGCTGCACGGTCGGGTAGTCCAGCACGCGTTGCAACTCAGCGCGCATGGGCGCGGTGGCCAGCCAGCGCACGCGGCCCTGCTCAATATCAGCCAGCAAGCGGCGCATTTTTTCGTCTTGAAACACCAGCAAGTCCAACACAATATTGGTGTCGATCACCAGCGCACGCGCTGCCAGCTCAGATGCGGCCATCGCGCAAAAAGGCTTCAAGTTGGTCAAAGCGGTCAAAGCCCCAAAACGGCTCGCCATCGACGATGACATAAGGTGAGCCAAACACGCCTTTGGCCATGGCGCCATCGGTCTGCACTTTCAGGGCTTCTTTGATCGCGGGCTCAGCCACGCGCGCAGCCAGCGCCTGGGCGTCTAAGCCGCACTCAGCCGCAACTTGCAGCACTTGCTCCAGCTCGCCGATGTTGCGGTTCGCCACGAAATAGGCTTGGAATAGCTTTTGTGCAAAGGCTTGCGCAGCGTCTGCGCCCTGCTCGCTTTGCACAACTAAGAATGCGCGGGCGGCGTGTTGCGTGCCCACCGGAAAAGGCTCAGGAAAACGAAGCTCGATTTGGTGGAAGCGCGCAGTGCGCAAAATATCGTGGGCAGAATAAGGGCCTTTGAGCGGAATGGCGACCAAGGGCTGACCGCCCGTTGCCTTAAACACCGCGCCCAGCAGCAGCGGGTACCAGTTCACGCTGCGCCCGTATTTGGCGGCTAAGGTGTTGATCCTCGTGCTCGCCAAATAGCCATAAGGCGAGGTGAAATCAAAATAAAAATCGATCGCTGCAGCCATGTTTAAACGCCCTTGAAATTTAAATGCCCAGTAGCTGTGCCGTCTCAAACAAGGGCAAACCCATAATACCAGTATAGCTACCAGACAGCTGCGGCACAAAGGCCGCGGCCGCGCCCTGTATGCCATAGCTGCCCGCCTTGCCCAGCGGCTCGCCGCTGGCCACATAAGCCGCAATTTCAGCCGCGCTCAAAGGCTTGAACTGCACGCTCGACACGCTGAGCGCTTGACTCAAATTGCCGCCCACATCAATGACCGCCACCGCCGTTAAAACCTCGTGCGTTTGGCCTGAAAGCATTTCTAGCATTTGCGTAGCGGCGGCAGCGTCACTTGGTTTGCCCAAAATCTGCGCGCCCAAAGCCACGGTGGTATCGGCACACAAAATCGGCGCAGCCGGCCATTCATCAGGCGCGGTTGCGTGGCGTGCTTGCCAACGCGCCCAACTGTTTTCGGCTTTCAGCCGCGTCACGCGCTGCACATAGTCGCGCGGCGCTTCGCCCGGCAACACATCCTCTAGCGCTTCCGCCTCCTCTTGTTCAAGCGGCGTTTGCGGCAGCAGCAAACGGTGCGCCACACCGATTTGCGCCAGCAGTTCAGCGCGGCGCGGGCTTTGAGAGGCCAAATAGATCGTCATAAGCGTTTTTCAATGTATTTTTGGCATTTTAAGCCGTAAAACCTGACTGAGCAGCTATTGATTCAGTAGTGAGAGCTGGCTTGCTGGGCAGATGCAGCGTGCGCGGTGGATTCGCTGGTGTTTGGTGCATACAGCCGCAAAATTTG
>CAZUUN010000191.1:0-2769 GCA_964622735.1 uncultured Burkholderiaceae bacterium
TGCCAGATCGGGTCATCGGCGCGCACGCTGATGTGGTGGATGCGCGCACGCGGCGTGAGGTTATAGCGCTTAAGGGCGGCTTCGCTCACGACCAGCACGGCGGCCGAGGCGTCGCAGGTGGAAGAGGATACGGCGGCGGTGATGCTGGGGTAGGCGGGGTCGACGGGTTTGAGCGTGGCCATTTTGGCCAGATCAGGCGCGCGCGCGGTTTCGTCCATTTTGAAGTCGCCGAAGGGGATGATTTCTTTGTCGAATTTACCCGCTGCAATGGCGTTCAAGGCGCGGGTGTGGCTTTCGGCGGCAAACCTCTCCATGTCTTCGCGGCTCAGGCCCCAATGGTCGGCTATGCGCTGGGCGGCATAGAACTGGTTCACGGGTGCATCGCCAAAGCGGGCTTGCCAGCCTTTGCTTTCGGCAAATGGGGTGGTAAAGCCCAAGGGCTGACCGGCCAACATGGCCGAGCCGATTGGGATGGCGCTCATGGTTTGCACGCCGCCCGCAAGAATCACATCTTGCGTGCCGCTCATGACCGCCTGGGCAGCAAAGTGGATGGCTTGCTGGCTGGAGCCGCATTGGCGATCAACGGTGGTGCCAGGCACGCACATGGGCATGCCTGCTGCCAGCCAAGCGGTGCGGGCGATATCGCCAGCGAGCGCGCCGATGGTGTCGACGCAGCCAAAAATCACATCATCGTATTCGTCGGCGGGGATGGCGTTGCGCTCGACCATGGCTTTGATGACATGGGCACCCAAATCGGCGCCGTGAACGCTGGCGAGCGAGCCGTTGCGTCGACCCGTGGGCGAGCGCAATGCGTCAACAATGTAGGCTTGTGTCATGGTGTTTCCTTGTATGTAAAGTGGCTGAGTAGGCACAGTGGCGGGCCTCCGTTGGAGGCAGCGCACCCATGCTAATAAGAACGATTGTAGAGCGCGGCGCGGTAGCGGCCGCTACGCTGTTTGTGCTAGCTTGAAGACTGATATACAGGGGCTTTTAGAGGCGGCAAGAGTCAAAACGGTTCAAAAATACATTTTTAGGCATTAAATAGGGCTTTTAGGCCGTAAAACCTGCCTGAGCAGCTATCAAAATAAAAGTGGTCTGGGTTTGCTGTTGAGGTTTAACGCAGGCTGCCTAAAACTTTGCGCAGCAAGTCTGAGCTGGCTTTGGCGGGGTTGGCGCGTAAGAGTTGCTCTTGTTGGCCGATGACGAGGTAGAGCCCGTCTAGGGTTTTGCGCGTGACATAGTTTTGAATGGTGCCGTCTTCCTCTTGCACCAAGCCCCAGCGCTGGGCTTTGCCCGCAAAATGGTTGTACTTGTCGGCCAGCTGCGCCTTGGCAGTGGCGCGGGTGACGATGGGCACAAACTGGCGCGTGAGCGGCTCGCGGGTTTTGCCCGCAAAGAAATCGGTGACGGAAGTGTTGCCGCCCGTGAGGATGTTTTTGGCATCCACTGCATTCATGCTGCGCGCTGCGCCCACGAGCAGGTTTTTGGCAAAGGGCACGGCTTGCTCGGCACCGCGGTTCATGGCGGTTACCAGCTCGTCAAGCTTGCGGCCTTGGCCGAGTTGGCGCAGCAGCTTGCTGGCCTCTTCCAAGTGACCGGGCAGCCCGATGCGCACTTGCTCGTTGCCCAAGAAGCCGTCGGTGCGCCCGAGTTGCAACACCGCCTTGAGCGCGCCCTGCTCCAGCAGGCTTTTGATGCTGCTGTTGGCTTGGGCGCTGCTGATGTCTGCCACGCTAAGGGCATGGGCTTGTTGGTAGGCAAATAAAATCAGGGCAGCCGATAATTGGCCCACGGTGCGGCGGCTAAATGGGCCTTGTAGCTGGCCTTGGATTAACAATGGGTTCATGGCTAGCCCTTGCATGTTAGAAAGTGGATGGATGATGCGCTTATTCTCGCTGAAACGGGTGGTTTTGTCCCTCATGACGCTGCTGGCCTTGGGCGCCTGTGACGCGCCGCTGCAGCAAGCGCCACAAAGTCGCTTTGTGTTGCTCGATGGCACGAGCAAAACCACTGCCGATTACAAAGGCCAAGTTTTGCTGGTGAATTTTTGGGCCACCAGCTGCACCACCTGCGTGGCTGAGATGCCCGATATTGTGAAAACACAGCAAAAATACGCCAGCCGTGGCTACGATACCGTGGCCGTTGCCATGCAATACGACCCGCCCGCCTATGTGGTGAACTTTGCCCAGCAGCGGCAACTGCCCTTTGGCGTGGCGATAGACAACACTGGCGCGATTGCCCGCGAGTGGGGCGATGTAGCGATAACACCCACCAGTTTTTTGGTGAACAAAGACGGCGTGATCGTCAAGCGCATCGTCGGCAAGCCTGATTTTGTGCAGTTGCATGCTGAGATTGAAAAACTGCTTTGAGCAGGCAGTTGGAAGAGTGTTGTTATTTGACTAATTTGTAACAAATAGACCTAGTCCCTACAGACGAAATGCGGCCTGAGGTCTAGAATAATTCCGTAGTCCTTCACTCAACCCCTTTTCAAACTCTTTTGGAGATAAAGATGAAAAAAACCTTGATTGCTGTTGCCGCTTTGGCAGCTGGCGCCGCCTTTGCGCAAACTTCGGTTACTTTGTACGGCATTGCTGATGCTTATGTGGGCGTTGAGAAAACAGTGCGCCCAGACGCGGCACTGGGTGGCGCAGCTTTGTTGCCTAACGGTCCCTTGAGTGCGACCAGCGCACCCTATGCGAGCACCTCGCAAAGCGTGGTGAACTCGGGTGGCTTGAGTGACAGCCGCATCGGCTTGCGCGTGAAAGAAGA
>CAZUUN010000192.1:0-2750 GCA_964622735.1 uncultured Burkholderiaceae bacterium
GCAATGACATAGTCGTTGAATGCTGATGCTTTGGCGGCCTTAGGCGCTGCTTTTTTTACCGCTTTGTGATCGGTGTTTCCCAATTGAGACATAGCTCTTTCCTTTTCTTAAAACTAATCGTGCAAACAGCCACTGCGGGCGGGCAGAAAAGTGGAAAAGGAAGATTGCCTCACCACATCGCGCCTGTCAGCAAATGGGTGAGCGCAGTTGGGTGTCTGTAGCCAAGCCTGACTTCAAGAATGTGAAGTTGCAGCGCTCCTTGGCGTAGGCTTATTTTATAAGAATTAAATCGTGTGGGCTGGCGCAATGGACTAGGCGGCTGCGGCTACCAACTTTGCCCCAGCATCCATTTCGGGCAAAGCATAAGAAATCTTATTCTCCTTCACCGCAATCACACCACTCGACTCCAGCTTGGCCAAGATCGAATTAATTTCTTCTTCCGCAAGCTCTTTTTGGAAAATATTTGAAATCGTGCCTGATAGTGTCTTAACTGTCCGAGGTTTTGAAAGACCGCGTTGCTGCAAGTTGGTGATGACGGCAGCAATTTTCTCTAGTTGCGTCTTCGAATTCGCAACCTTTAGCAAAGGTATATCGCCTATGGTCGTACACCTTGTGATCCCAATTTTTTGACCCTTTAAATATTGAATCAAAGGATCAAAACCTGTGTCTTTCGAAATGATGTGAAAGTACGCAAGTGGGTCTTCCGCCGCCAACTTGCCTATGTAATACGCAATGTGGAAATCCAATGCATTGTTGCCATTGCCTGCAATCTTGATATAGCTCGCGCGTGAGCCGAGCTTTTGTACTTGAGCAACCAAATCGAAAGAAAGCTTCGCTTGATTCGCACCCACAAAAACAAGAACCCGAAAATGCTCCGCATCCAATCCCGTCAATGCATTGAGCTGCACATTCTCTAAATCGATAAGCACATGGTTCGTTCGCATGCTTTTATTTCCTGAACTTGGTTGTTGTAGTGGCTCAGCGCCTTCGCTAGAAATGAGAATCACGCACTCAATCCATCGGCACAATAATTTCTGTCAGTTTCCACCCCAGCCCGCGACGGCTGAGCACAAACTCGGTGATCTCGGCCTCATCGTTGGGCGCTTTGACGACAAAGCTATTCAACGATTGATAACCCATCGTTGCGTCGGCCAGCGGCTTGCGCTCTTGCGATGATGCGGGTGCATTGTCTTCGGCTGGTTGCGGTTTGTGGCCTTGCATCAACTGCGTTACGCCTGCTGGGGTGACATAGACATCCACCGCCTTGTCGACCACCACGCCCGCGAGCGCCAAGCCTAAAACGGCGAAAGGCTCGCCCAGCCCAGCGGAGTTTTGCCCCAGCTCGCGCATGAACTTGGCGTTCATTTGATCCTTCAGGCTCTGCCGCACACTCGCAAAGTCGATGTGCTGCGACAGCGCCACGCCATCGTGCGCTTTGGCGGCTGATTTGATTTGGTAGACGGTGATATAAGGCGCAGCGGCCACATAAATGGCGACTAGCGCCGCCGCTATACCCGCAATGATTTTGACTCTAGCCATGTCAGCTCCTTCGCCTGCAAATTTCTCTCTGCCCTCAGCCAGTATAGCTAGCGCCACAGACGGGCTGCGCTGAAATCGCGGTATCGTGCGGCTTGCACTCAACGCAGCGGCTACAAACAGCTCGATTTATAAGCATTTTTGGTGTTTTAAGCCGTCAAACCTGCCTGAGCAGCTCACCTATTAATAGTCATTAAGCCTCGTCAAAATAGTCAGAATCCACTTTCTTGATCACATAAGTCGCTTGCGTCGAGACGCCAACATCAAAGTCCATCATCAGCGATGCGAGCTTTTCGCCGTCCATCAGCACAACCTTGGTTTCGATGAGGGATGCGTATTCGATGGCATCCGCAGTAAAGCGCGAAGTCGTAATGAACACGCCCTTTTTGGCGCGTTGCCCCGAAAGCGCACCGACGAATTTTTGTATCTCTGGCCGCCCCACGCTGCCCTGCCAGCGCTTGGCCTGAATGTAGATGGTGTCGAGCCCCAAGCGGTCTTCTTTGATGATGCCGTCAATGCCGCCATCGCCACTTTGACCCACGCGCTCGCCAGCATCTTGGCGCGAGCCGCCGTAGCCCATTTTCACCAGCAACTCGACCACCAAATGCTCAAAAAATGCGGGCGAGCAGCTGAGGATTTTTTGCAGGATTTCGTCTGCCAGTTCAAGCCGTATGCGCTGATGCGCTTGCTCTAGGCTTTCCTCGGGTGTTTGCAGGTCGTCGTCTTTTTGCGCGCCTATGCCCACCGCATCCGCAGGCTTGGACGATATGCGAAAGCCTTTGAACTCGGGGTATTGGTCTAAAAATTGATTGTTGATGGTGCTGGGGTTGGTTTTGAGAACCGCTCTGCCGCGATCAGTAATCTGAAACAAGCCTCTGCGGGGCGAATCGACCAAGCCGGCTTTTTTAAGATAGGTGCGCGCCCAAGCCACGCGGTTGGCAAAAATAGTTTGCTGACCGCTGGGCAACAATTCAGTTTGCTCTTCTTGCGTCAAATTGAATGCGAACGCCAAGCGCTCAACCGCCGCGCGCGTGCTGTGCTCCGCGCCGTCTGCAACGGATTGGAGCAAGGGCAACATGATGGTTTGGTAGTCTGGAATCGGCATCGGTGTCTCTTTTGCGTTTTTCAATGTGCTTAAACCTCAAGCTTGGCTAAGCACCATCCTTTAGATGGGCTTGCGTCTTGTTCTGGGCAGTATAGCCACGCCCTTAAAC
>CAZUUN010000193.1:0-2746 GCA_964622735.1 uncultured Burkholderiaceae bacterium
TCCACAGCTGGCTCAACCGCATGCTCATGCCCGACACCGTGGGCACGGGCGGCGACAGCCACACGCGTTTCCCGATTGGTATCAGCTTCCCCGCGGGCTCGGGCTTGGTGGCTTTTGCCGCCGCCACGGGCGTCATGCCGCTGGATATGCCTGAGAGCGTCTTGGTGCGCTTCAAAGGCCAAATGCAGCCGGGCGTGACGCTGCGCGATTTGGTACACGCCATTCCACTCTACGCCATCAAAAAAGGTTTGTTGACGGTCGCCAAAGCCGGCAAGAAAAATATTTTCTCCGGCCGTATCCTCGAAATCGAAGGCTTGCCTGATCTGAAAATCGAACAAGCCTTTGAATTGGCCGATGCCTCAGCCGAGCGTTCAGCCGCAGGCTGCACCGTGGCGCTGAACGAAGCGCCAGTGATCGAGTACTTGGAATCGAATGTGGTCTTGCTCAAAAGCATGATCGCCGACGGCTACCAAGACGCGCGTTCACTCGAGCGCCGCATCAAGAAAATGCAAGAGTGGTTGGCGAACCCGAAACTGATGAAAGCCGATGCCGATGCCGAATACGCCGAAGTCATCGAGATCGATTTGGCCGAGATCACCGAGCCTATCGTCTGCTGCCCGAACGACCCAGACGATGCCAAAACCCTGTCTGATGTCTCGGGCGTGGCGATCGACGAAGTCTTTATCGGCTCTTGCATGACCAATATCGGTCACTTCCGTGCGGCGTCTAAGCTGCTTGAAGGCAAGCGCGATATTCCCGTTAAATTGTGGATCGCACCGCCGACCAAAATGGACGAGGCGCAGCTGACCGAAGAAGGCCACTACGGCGTGTTTGGCACAGCGGGCGCGCGCACCGAAATGCCGGGCTGCTCGCTCTGCATGGGTAACCAAGCACAAGTGCGCGAGGGCGCGACGGTGATGTCGACTTCGACGCGCAACTTCCCGAACCGTTTGGGCAAAAACGCCAATGTCTATTTGGGTAGCGCCGAGCTGGCCGCTATTTGCTCTAAGCTGGGTCGCATTCCGACCAAAGCCGAGTACTTGGCTGACATGGGTGTGTTGAGCGCACACAGCGATTCGATCTACCGCTATATGAACTTTGACGAAATGCCAGAGTTCGAGAAAAAAGCGCAAAGCCTGACTGCCTAAGTTGGGTGTTTTGAGCCGAGCAAAAAGGCCCACCTCCGTGGGTTTTTTTGTGTCCGTTTGCGGCTTTGGCTACACTGGGGCTAAATGCTTTAAGCGCTTGCAGTGCTTAAAGTGAAAAGTATCAATTGCGAATGGAGTAAGTCATGCCTTCACTATTGCCCCATCTAGACCCTGATGGTTTGTTGGAGTATTCGGTCGTTTACACCGATCGCTCGCTCAACCACATGAGCCAAAAATTCATCACCGTGATGCAAGAGACTTTGGCCTTGCTGCGCAGCGTGTATGGGGCTGACGCTGCTTTGATGGTGCCCGGCGGCGGCAGCTATGCGATGGAAGCCGTGGCGCGGCAACTGGCGGGCGATGCCAAAGTGTTGGTCATCCGCAATGGTTGGTTCAGCTACCGCTGGAGCCAAATTTTAGAAATGGGCGCCATCACTGCGCCCGAAAACATTCGCGTCTGCCAAGCGCGGCAGACGAATAGCAGCCCACAAGCGCCGTGGCAGCCTGCGCCTTTGGCCGAGGTCTTAGAAAGTATTCAGGCGCACAAACCCAAAGTGGTGTTTGCTCCGCATGTAGAAACCGCCAGCGGCATGCTGTTGTCTGACGACTACCTGCGCGCAGTGGCCGATGCTGTGCACGCGGGCGGTGGTTTGTTGGTGCTGGACTGCATCGCCTCGGGTGCGGTCTGGGTGAATATGCAAAACACAGGAGTTGATGTGCTCTTGAGTGCGCCGCAAAAGGGCTGGAGCTCTACGCCTTGCGCAGGGCTGGTTTGCCTGAGCAGCCGCGCGCGCGAGGTGGTGGCTGCCACCACGAGCAGCAGCTTCGCGTTGGATTTGAAAAAATGGCTGCAAATCGCCGACGGCTATGTGGCGGGGCTAGCGAGCTATCACGCCACCATGCCGACCGATGGCATTGTCAAATTGCATGCCGCGATGCTGGAGACGCAAGCGGATGGCTTTGAGAACTGCCGCGAGCGCCAATGGCAGCTGGGCGGGCAGGTGCGCGCTTTGCTGGAAGAGCGCGGCTTTGCCAGCGTGGCGGCAGCGGGCTTTCAAGCGCCGGGCGTGGTGGTTAGTTATACCGACGATGCCGCTATCAAGAGCGGACAAAAATTTGCCCAAACGGGCATACAAAGCGCAGCGGGCGTGCCGCTGATGTGCGGCGAAGCGGCAGACTTTTCGACTTTTAGATTGGGTTTGTTCGGCTTAGACAAACTGCGCGATCCGGCGGCAGCGACAGATCGGCTGGCACGGGCTTTAGCGCAGTTCTAATCCGATCTAAGCCGTTCTAGGACTGCTAAATAGCTATTTTCAGGCATGTTTTTGCGGTTTTAAGCCGTCAAACCTACCTGAGTAGCTATTAATTCAGTAGTCTAAACCACTTGCTGTGCAGATGCTCTATTCGCCCGCCAAGCGCCAAAAATGGCTAGCAGGCCAGGAATCAAGATCAAACCCCAAATGATTTTTTCTAAATTGGCTTTGACCCAAGGCAGGTTGCCAAAAAAGTAGCCCGCCGTGACGATGCCAAAAACCCAAATCGCCGCGCCCAGAATATTGAAGAAGACGAATTTGCGCCGCGTCATGGCCGCGACACCC
>CAZUUN010000194.1:0-2715 GCA_964622735.1 uncultured Burkholderiaceae bacterium
TTGGTCGGTGTTGGCGGTCGTTTGATTGTGCAGACCGAACAGAAGTGGGCGCGTTACGCTGTGGCGGTGGTTGCGGTGCTGGTCAGCTTCCATGTGTTTGATTTGATTCGCGGTGCGACCATTATTCCGCGTGACAGCTGGGGCAAGCTGACGGGGGACGCTTGGGTGGGGCGTCGCTCTTGGGGCCAAATCGATATGCTCAGCCATCTCAAGGCAGCACCTAAAGGGTTGGTGCTCGAGGAGGTTGGTTACTAAGCCTATATGGACCAATCGGGCATCGCCTTGCTAGCCGAGCAGCCGAGCTTGGTGGGTTGGATCAACCATGAGAACCTGTGGCGCGGTAACCCGCCCTTGATTAACCGCTTGGCGCAAAACATTGAGCAGTTCTACAAAGGCGAAAATGCCCAAGCACTCGACTGGCTGCTGCAAAACAATGTGCGCTATGTTTTGGTCACGGCGCGCAAACCCATGACACCAGAAACACAAGCGAAAATTCATGCGCAAATTGGCAGCGCGTATTCGTGGCAAGAGATTTCTAGAGACCCGCTGGTGGGCTTGTGGATAAGGAAATAAAGCCATGAAGATGCTGCACTTATGCCTGATGTTGGGCTGGCTTTATTTTATTAACCTGGCCGCCGGCGCACTGCTGGCGCGCCGCATACCCGTCTTTAGCTTGGCCAAGGCCACGGTGGTATCGACGGGCATTTTGGCGCTGTTTTTCATCGAGCACTTGTATGGCCTGGGCGATTTGCGCATCGCCTACCCGCTGCTCTTTGTGGTCGCTTGCATCATCTTGATTAAAAACCGTGATCAAGTCGGCGGCTGGATCATCAAAGACCACGCTTTCTTTATCGGCTTTGCTTGGGCCTTCTTTTGGCGCTATGCCAAGCCTGACCTAGATACGGGCACTGAGCGCATCACCGATATGTTTTTCATCGCCAATTACGCCAAGGGGGTGACGCTACCGCCGCCCAATCTGTGGCTGGCCCCCTTTGTGTTTGATTGCTATTACGCCTTTCAGCACTATGCAGCGGCTTTACTCAGCCGCATCTTCTCGATTGGTCCGGGCTACGCCTACAACTTGGCATTTGCCGTGATTTTTGGTTATGCTGCTAGTCTGGTTTGGGAGACAACCCGCTACCATACGCGCTCTGCAACTTATGCCTATGTAGTTACTTTCGGCGTGCTCATGGGTGCGACGGGCGTCATTCCGTTTATGGAGTGGTTGCGCACGCCAGCATTCACCGATTGGCCCATCATCGCTTCGATGCGTTTTATCGGCTCGGCCGAGTTGCGCACCACCATCGCGCCCTTCTTCTCTGGTGGCGGTCGCGAGATCATGAGCTACCCGATCGAGTCTTTTGGCTATACCCTCATCATTGGTGACTACCACCCACCTGTGTCGGCGCTTTTGGTGCTCATCATGTACGCCTCAGCTATGTTGCTATGGTTACGCGAGCGCAAAAAAGACATTTATGTCTACATCATGTCCCTGAGTGTGCCGCTTTCACTGCTGTGCAATGCTTGGATCTTTCCGCTCATCGTGCTGACCTATGGCGGCTGGCTGATCTATTGCTGGCGCGTGGGCGAGCCGATTCCGTGGCGCGTGGCCATCTTTAGTTTGGGTTTGGGCTTTTTGTTGGCTTACCCATTCTTGAGTTACTTTGCATTGAACTCCTTGGGCACACCCATCAAGCTCGTGCCTTGGGCCCAGCGCAGCCCTTTCTTGCTCATCTTGTTTCAAAACTGGCCTGTCATCATCATGGTCGGTTTGCTCGCCTTGAAAAAAGAGAATCGTTGGTTCGCTTGGTATGTCATGGCCGCCTATGTGCTGCTCATGGTGGTGTCTGAGACTTTCTATGTCAAAGACGGCATGGGCGGCGAGTCGCTGCGGATCAACACGGGCATGAAGTGGCTGGCCTGGATTTACCTCTTCGGCTTCTTGATGGCTGCTTGGCTGGCTTACGGCATTAAGAACAAAGTCGTGCGCTGGGTCTTGTACGCCGTCATTTTGATACCTAGTTTGGCGCATGCCTACTACTTGGTGCCGCATTACAAAGCCTTCTATGCCTCAGACAACCGAGGGCAAATGGAAGGCACCGCTTGGCTCACACGCGATCCGGTGGTGGCCGATATGTTGGATTATCTCAAGCGCGCGCCCGATGGCACGGTGCTAGAGCATGTGGCGGCCGACAACTTCACCCCAGGTGCGGCGCTGTCGTCTTTTGCACTCAAGCCCGTCTTCATCGGCTGGCCCATGCACCTGTTCACTTGGGGCAAGGCTTGGGGTCTATTGCGCGACAGGCGCGACCAAATGCTGCAGTTCTATAAAGGTGAGATGACTGATCCAGCAGGCTGGCTGCTGAAAAATCGCATTACCTATGTCGTCTGGTCGCCGCGCGAAACCAATTACGATGCGTTTAAGAAACTGCGCGTACAGCTAGAGCGCGACTATTATTGGAAAGACTTCAATGGCAACCCCGATGCGCCTGTGGGCATTTGGGTGCGCCGTTAAAGCCTCGTGACTAAGCGCCGCGCTGCAACTTGTTGCGCGCGGAGGGCAAAATCACTTTAAGATTCGCGCTTGACTCTCCAAAGGAATACTCATGAAACGCTTGCTCGCCCTTTTGGGCATGACCTTGGCTCTGCTGTCCGTTTCGGGCTGCGGCTACAACTCTTTTCAAACGCTGGATGAAGAAAGCAAAAGCGCGTGGA
>CAZUUN010000195.1:0-2673 GCA_964622735.1 uncultured Burkholderiaceae bacterium
CGCTCGGCTGAGGCATCGGCCAATTCAAAGGCTTGTTCGATTTTCAGATCAGGCAGGCCTTCGATCTCAAGGATACGACCTGAGAAAATGTTTTTCTTGCCCGCTTTGGCCACCGTCAACAAACCTTTTTTGATGGCGTAGAGCGGAATGGCGTGCACCAAGTCGCGCAGGGTCACCCCCGGCTGCATTTGGCCTTTAAAGCGCACCAAAACGCTCTCAGGCATATCCAATGGCATAACGCCCGTGGCAGCGGCAAAAGCCACCAAGCCCGAGCCCGCCGGGAAGCTGATACCAATCGGGAAACGCGTGTGGCTGTCGCCGCCCGTGCCGACCGTGTCGGGCAAGAGCATGCGGTTGAGCCAGCTGTGAATAATGCCGTCGCCTGGGCGCAGCGAAATACCACCGCGGTCGCTCATAAAGTCAGGCAACTCGTGGTGCATCTTCACATCGACTGGTTTTGGGTACGCCGCGGTGTGGCAGAAGGACTGCATCACCAAGTCAGCGCTAAAGCCCAAGCAAGCCAAGTCTTTCAACTCGTCACGCGTCATCGGGCCAGTGGTGTCTTGGCTGCCAACAGAGGTCATGCGCGGCTCGCAATAAGTGCCCGCACGAATGCCCGTTTGCTGGCCATTGACCACAGGCAAACCACAAGCGCGGCCCACCATTTTTTGCGCCAAGGTGTAGCCCTTGCCGCTGTCGCCCGGCACTGTCGGCAGGCGGAATAAAGTAGAAGGCGGCAAGCCCAGCGCTTCGCGCGCTTTGGTCGTCAAGCCGCGGCCAATGATGAGGGGAATGCGGCCGCCGGCGCGCACTTCATCAAACAGCACATCGCTTTTGAGTTCAAACTCAGCGATGACTTTGCCGTCTTTCAGCGCTTTGCCTTCGTAAGGGCGCAGCTCGATCACATCGCCCATATTCATTTGGCTGACATCGAGTTCGATCGGCAGCGCGCCGGCATCTTCCATGGTGTTGTAGAAAATCGGGGCGATTTTGCCGCCCAAACAAACACCACCGAATTTTTTGTTCGGAATGAAAGGAATGTCTTCACCCGTGAACCACAGCACCGAATTGGTTGCTGATTTGCGGCTAGAGCCGGTACCGACCACATCGCCCACATAGGCAACGAGATTGCCTTTGGCACGCAAGTCTTGGATGGCTTGAATCGGGCCGCGTTTGCCGTCTTCTTCGGGCTTAAACGGCGCATCGGCGCGGGTGTTTTTCAGCATCGCCAGCGCGTGCAGCGGAATGTCGGGGCGGCTCCATGCATCGGGCGCGGGCGACAAGTCATCGGTATTCGTCTCGCCCGGCACTTTAAACACCGACAAGGTGATGCTTTTGGGCACTTCAGGTCGGCTGGTAAACCATTCAGCGTTGGCCCAGCTTTGCAAAACTTCCTTGGCGTGGGCGTTGCCTTTGTCGGCTTTTTCTTTGACGTCGTGGAATTGGTCAAACATCAACAAAGTTTTCTTCAACGCTTCGGCTGCCACGCTCGCCACGGCTTCGTCATCCAGCAAAGCAATCAAAGGCGTCAAGTTGTAGCCGCCCAGCATGGTGCCGAGCAATTGCGTGGCGTGCTGGCGCGAAATCAAGGTGCAAACTTCAGTGCCCAATGCCACCGCAGCCAAATAGGAAGCCTTGACCTTAGCAGCAGCATCCACGCCTGCCGGTACGCGGTGGCTGATGAGTTCGAGCAGCAACTGCTCTTCGCCTACTGGCGGTTTTTTCAAGAGCTCGATCACTTGCGCAGTTTGCTCTGCCGTCAAAGGCAAAGGTGGAATGCCCAACTGCATGCGTTCGGCTACATGTTCACGGTAAGTTTTTAGCATTTTCTTCTTTCTACAGGGTCACAAATAATGATCGAAGCGCAGGGCGCAAGTCCCAAATTAAGGTGCAGCGCGCGCCGCGTCTGCCGCCATTTTGGCGATCAAGTCGCGGGCTTCTTGGGCCTCTGAGGCGGCATTGGGGTTAGGATTTTGCTCTTGCGCACGCACTGATGGCAAAGCCGAAACAGCCGCAGGCGGAATCTCGACGACGCGCAGCACGGGCGCGCCTTGCGCTGGTGCTTGGGCTTGTGTTTGAGCCACATTGACATTGCCATCGCCCAATAAATCAGGCGGCGGATTGCGCAGCAACTCTTCGGCCACATAGCGCTGGCCATCGCTCATGCAGTTGTCGGCCAAACGCTGGCCCAGTTTGGGGGCGTAAAGCATGGATTTGTTCGCCAACTGCAACCAAACGGTTTTGCCCAATTGGTCTTCGAGGCGGATCGCGCCCGTGGCGCTCACACGCGGGCTCATGTAATAGTGCTTGCCCGCATAGGCCACGGCAAAGTAGCCCGGCGCGGCTTGATCGGCAGTGACCGTGACGGCACCCGACTGGCAAGGCATGGTGCCCTGCTCGACCCACTGCGCAAACTTCAACTCTTCGGGCGTCAAGGCCGCGTCAGCGGCGCGCACGCCAGCCGCCGTTTGCTCGGTTTGGCTGCTAATGGGAGTATTTTTTTTCTTTTTCGCAGACTTGGCGGGCGCTTTTTTAGCACTTGTTTTTTTTGCCTTCGCAGTCTTGCTGGCAACAGGCGCTGCGCTTTTTTTCTTCGCCGTTGCGGCCTGCGCCGAGCCTGCGAAAGCAAAAACGGCCAGCGCCAAAGTACTAATGGTCAAACGCATATCGGTC
>CAZUUN010000196.1:0-2637 GCA_964622735.1 uncultured Burkholderiaceae bacterium
GTTTATTCAGCGCGGGTGGTTCTTTTTTCTACCATTTTTTGCGGCTGGGCATTGAGCACCACGCGGTGCACATAGATGCCAGGCAAATGGATGTCGTCAGGCGCGATCTCGCCCACTTCCACGATTTTTTCCACTTCGACCACGCAGACCTTGCCCGCCATGGCTGCTGCCGGGTTGAAGTTGCGTGCGGTCAGGCGAAAGCGCAGATTGCCCGCTTTGTCGGCCACATCGGCTTTGACGATGGCCAAATCGGGGGTGAAGCTGCGCTCCATCACATAAGTCTCGCCATCGAATTCGCGCAGCTCTTTGCCCTCTGCCACCATGGTGCCCACGCCCGTTTTGGTGAAGAAAGCGGGAATCCCCGCGCCGCCCGCGCGCAGCTTCTCGGCCAGCGTGCCTTGCGGGGTGAATTCAAGTTCAAGCTCGCCAGCCAAAAACTGGCGCTCGAACTCTTTGTTCTCGCCCACATAGCTGGAAATCATTTTTTTGATCTGGCGGCTTTTCAGCAGCCGACCCAAACCCACATCGTCGATGCCGCAATTGTTTGAAATCACGGTCAAGTCTTTCACGCCGCTGGCGCGCAAGGCTTCGGTCAGCGCTTCAGGGATGCCGCACAAGCCAAAGCCGCCTGAGGCGATGGTCATGCCGTCGTGCAATAAGCCGTCGAGCGCCGCTTCGGCAGAAGGGTAAATTTTGTTCATGATGAGAGAGTAAAAAGTCTGGCTGCGTCAGCCTGCCATTGTAGGCGCAGGCCAGTGGACGAGGGCTAGCTAGCCGTGTGCCCTTGGCGCGAACTGTGTACAGCAAATCAAGCCCAAAAAATGCCTGAGAGAAGCAAAAAAGATGATTTTAAGCATCGAATTAGCCTTTTAGGCCGTCAAGCCTGCCTGAGAAGCTCTCATTTCGATAGTGCTTGAGCTTGTCCAAGCGCTGCGATTGCAGCCAATTGATGGGGTTTAAGTGGGCCACTTACTGCGAAAAGTCCACCGTGCCGCACAGACCTGCCGGGTCTAGGGTGTCTTTGATCACTCCAGCGATTCGCTTCACACTGACATCGGTATAGCGCTGATAATAAAGTGCATTGTGCGGCCCGACACCGTGCTCTGCGCTGAAGCTGCCACCGAACTGCTCCACCACCAGCGCATAAATGCGGTCCCGCAATGCATGGACGACGGCCGCATCAAATGCCTGGCTGGCAGCATGCGGCCACACCAAGTTAAAGTGCACGCCACCATCGGCAATATGGCCAAAATCGATCACCGCAAGGTAGGGGAAATCTTGGTTCACGCTGTCAATTGCGGTTTTTCTGAACTCCATAATGCGCGCGCGCGGAACCGACACATCAAAGGCAATCGCTTTGCCGATGTTGCGCGCACCTTCGCTAATGCCGTGGCGCAAACGCCAGAGGTCTTTGCCATTGCCGATGACCGCATTGGAGATCAGCGTTTCCAACTTGCTCTCTAAAAAACGATTCAGTATTTCTGCCAGGTCTAGGCCGGTCGCGGCGAGCGAGCAACTCGATTCCAGCTCAATCAAAACAGCAAACTCTGGCAACGGCTCAGGCGCAAACGGGTTGCGCGCATTCGGCATATGCTCGACCGCCACGCGCATGGCGTTCGCCGACATCCCTTCAAATGCGGACAAGAAGTCGCCCAACTCGGTCTCCAGCGCAGTCAAGAGTTGCATAACGGCTGCATCGGATGTGGGCACGACCAAGGCGGTCGCAGACTGCTGTGGCAGCGGATGGATTTCTAGCGTGGCACGAGTGATCACACCGCACACGCCGGATGTGCCCACAAAAAGCTGTTTCAAATCAAAGCCGGTATTGTCCTTGCGCAGTGCGCGCCCCAAGCTCAGCTGCTGCCCTGGCGGATCAAAAAGCACCACATCCAGCGACAACAAGTTGTGCCGCACATCGCCATAACGGATCAGGCGCGTGCCGCCAGTGTTGGCCGCTATCATGCCGCCTATCATTGGGTTGGCACCCAAATCAACGGGGAACCAAAAAGCATGCGGCTCTAAGGCATCGTTCAGTTCTTGCAGCGTGATGCCGGCATCCACCGTGACGCTGCGGTTCGCAATATCAGCGGAGCAGAGGCGATTCAAACGGGCAGTCGACAAAATAATTTGTTGCCCACTGGGGTCTGGCGAGCTAGACCCGACCAGACCGGTATTCGCACCTTGAACGACGATCTGCACAGAGTGCGCGGCGCAGAATTGCACCACTTCGCTCACCTGCTCAGCACTGGTCGGACGCACCACACACAGCGCCGCACCAGCGCCGTAGCGCGCGCCTTTTGAGTAGGGTGCAGCATCGTCCCCGGTCAGTATGCCGCCCTGCCCCAGCAGCGCAGACAGGCCATCGATGATGGCTTGTGCATCGGTACTCCTATTCAGCATATTTTTCCTTTGCGTTTTGCAACTGGTGCATCGATTTTCTTTCGAATGGACAAGGTATGAATCAAAGCTTGAGCGCTCAATACAAAATGCGGCAACGGATAGTGCCAGGTACGCTGCGCAATTGGTCTAGAGCCGATAGACTGGCGGCGCTGTCCACATCTATCACCACATAGCCCAGGTCTTCAAAGGTGCTAAGGTATTGCGCGGCGATATTGATGCCAGCGGCCGACAGACGTT
>CAZUUN010000197.1:0-2605 GCA_964622735.1 uncultured Burkholderiaceae bacterium
TTAGGCAGCGGCGAGTTTCGCCGCCAAGCCCAGATAAGAAGCTGGCGTCATCTCCAGCAAGCGCTGCTTATCGGCTGCGGGGATGTCTAGGCTTTGCACCAAGGCATGCAGGTCTTCTTTGCGTACGGTTTTGCCGCGCGTGGCGGCTTTGAGTTTTTCGTAAGCGCCATCAATACCGTAGCGGCGCATAACGGTCTGTATCGGCTCGGCCAGCACTTCCCACGCGGCGTCCAAGTCGGCGTCGAGCGCTTCCGCATTAAGCTCGAGTTTGCCCAAACCCGCTTGCAAAGAGCTGAGCCCCAAAACGGCATAGCCCAAAGCCACGCCCATATTGCGCAGCACGGTCGAGTCGGTCAAATCGCGCTGCCAGCGACTGATGGGCAGCTTTTCAGCCAAATGGCGCAAGAGCGCATTGGCCAAACCAAAGTTGCCCTCGGCATTTTCAAAATCAATCGGATTGACTTTGTGGGGCATGGTGGATGAGCCAATCTCGCCCGCTTTCAGGCGCTGCTTGAAGTAGCCCAAGCTGACATAGCCCCAAATATCGCGCGCCAAGTCGATCAAGATGGTGTCCACCCGCGCCAGCGCATCAAACAGCTCGGCCATATAGTCGTGCGGCTCGATTTGGATGCTGTAGTCCTGAAAGTTCAAGCCCAGCTTGTCTTCCACCACTTGGCGGCTGAATGTGGGCCAGTCAATCTCAGGGTAAGCGGCCAAATGCGCGTTGTAATTGCCCACAGCGCCATTCATTTTGGCGCGCAAGGGCACAGCGGCTATGCGCTCGCGGCCTATACGCAAGCGCGCCACCACATTGGCAAACTCTTTGCCCACTGTCGTTGGGCTGGCTGTTTGGCCGTGTGTACGGCTCAGCATAGGCTGGCTCGCCCATTGCTTGGCCATCGTTTGCAGGGTGGCAATCACGCCGTCGAGCGCCGGCAGCAGTACCTCAGCGCGCGCTGCTTTCAATTGCAGGGCGTGGCTGGTGTTGTTGATGTCTTCGCTGGTGCAAGCAAAGTGGACGAATTCGCCCATTTTTTGCAGATTAGGAAACTGGGCAAAAATGCCCGCTACGCCCATGTCGGCATTGCCGCGTATCCAATACTCAACCGCCTTCACATCGTGGTTGGTGGTTTTTTCAATTTGTTTGATCGCCGCCGCATCGGCTTCGCTGAAGTTGGCAACCACTTGCGCCAAATGAGCCCGCTCTGCGGCGCTAAGCGGTGCAAACTCGGGTAATTGAGCATCGCCCAAGGCCTCAAACCAAGCCAGCTCAACCTGCACGCGGCGGTGCATAAAGCCGAATTCGCTCATGAGCGGGCGCAGGGCATTGAGTTTGGCGCCGTAGCGGCCATCAAGAGGAGACAGGGCGTTTAGTGCAGTTAGTTCATTCATGCCGCTATTTTAGTGGAGGCGGCTAGCCCGCCCCGCGCAAATCGTAAAGCGTAACAATCTGCGAAGGAATTTTTCAATGATTTAAGCGTGTTTTTGATCATTTAGGCCGTCAAACCTGCCTGATCAGCTCACTATTCAATAGCAAATAATCTACCCTGCTGACCACTACAATTGCCAGCATGCAACTCATAGGCTCCCTTACCAGCCCCTTCGTGCGCAAAGTGCGCGTGGTCTTGGCTGAAAAAAAACTTGATTACGATTTCGCCCTCGAAAACGTCTGGTCCGACAACAGCACCATCACCAACAGCAACCCACTGGGACAAGTGCCGTGCTTGATCATGGATGGCGGCGAAGCGATTTTTGACTCGCGCGTGATCGTCGAATACCTCGACACGCTCTCGCCCGTGGGCAAGCTCATACCGGCCAATGGCCGCGAGCGCGCCGCCGTGAAAACCTGGGAAGCGCTGGCCGATGGCGTGGCCGATGCCCTAGGCGCGGCGCGCATGGAAAAACACTGGCCCAGCCGCCTGCCCGACCAGCAATGCGAAGCCTGGTACCAGCGCAAGCTGGGCAAAGTCAGCGCCGGCTTGGCGGCCCTGAGCGCCGCCTTGGGCGACAAACCCTTTTGCCACGGCATCGCCATCACCTTGGCCGACATTGCCCTCATCTGCATGCTCGACTACATGGACTTCCGCTTCCCAGAATTGGGCCAATGGCGCGAAGACTACCCCAACTTGGCGGGCCTGCACGAACGCCTGAGCGTGCGCCCTAGCCTGGCCGAAACCCTGCCACCAGCAGCTTAAATCCGCGTGCGATCGTGGGTCTTTCGCCCACGGCAGGCAGCAATGGCCGATACTCGCAGCATGTCTTGGTCAAAATCGCTTTACTCCTGCGCCAGCGCCCTACTGCTTGCCAGTTTGGCAGCTTGCGGCGGCGGTCAAAACGAGGCTGAAAGCAGCATGGCGCCTGCACCGTTCGCACGCACTGCGGCGCCAGCCACGAGCCACAGTCCAGTCTTAGCCGCCAAAAACACCAACGCGCCTTCGGTGCGGCCCTTAGTTGGCGCCTGGCGCAGCGACTGCTTGGCACTGGGCGACAAAAGCGCCCAGCTCGCGCCACAAATCACGGCGCTTGGGTTTTTAAGCGCCAGCAAAACCAGCAGCGCGACTGTTACCGGCACTGCGCGCATTTACAGCAACTCCAGCACCTGCAT
>CAZUUN010000198.1:0-2598 GCA_964622735.1 uncultured Burkholderiaceae bacterium
GCGCACATCTTGCAAATGCTCAAACTGCCCGATGGCACCGTCAAACTGCTGATTGAGGGCAAAAGCCGCGCCAGCATCAGCCGGATTGACGAAGCGGGCGAATTTTTCCGCGCTGATTATCAAGAGCAGGCCGACCACTACAGCCAAAGCGCCCCTGCGATTGAGGCGTTGCGCCGCGCGGTGGTGGGGCAGTTTGAGCAATTCGTCAAACTGAACAAAAAAATCCCTACAGAAATTTTGGCCTCCGTCAGCAGCATCGAAGACGCGGGGCGCTTGGCCGACACCTTGGCCGCGCACGCCCCCATCAAACTCGAAAACAAACAAGCTGTGCTGGCCTTGTTTTCGGTCGAGAAGCGCCTGGAATTTGTCTTGGAACAGCTGCAGCAAGAAGTTGATATCTTGCAAGTGGACAAAAAAATTCGAGGCCGTGTGAAAAAAGCCATCGAAAAAAACCAACGCGACTTCTACCTCAACGAACAAGTCAAAGCCATCCAAAAAGAACTGGGCGATGGCGAAGAAGAAGCCGTTTTTACCGAGCTAGAAAAGAAAATCGCAGCGGCCAATATGCCCAAAGTTGCGCTCGAAAAAGCCCAAGCCGAGCTGAAAAAACTGCGCTTGATGTCTCCCATGTCCTCCGAATCCAGTGTCATCCGCAACTACCTCGAAGTCTTGCTTGGCCTGCCTTGGAGCGCACAAACCCAGGTCAAAAAAGACCTGGCCTATGCCGAACAAATCCTTGATGCAGACCACTTTGGCCTAGAAAAAGTCAAAGAACGCATCCTTGAATACTTAGCAGTGCAGCAGCGCGTCGAAAAAGTCAAAGCGCCCATCCTCTGCTTAGTCGGCCCGCCTGGCGTGGGCAAAACTTCGCTAGGGCAATCCATCGCCAAAGCCACAGGGCGCGAATTTGTGCGTATGGCCTTGGGTGGTATGCGCGATGAAGCCGAAATTCGTGGCCACCGCCGCACCTATATCGGCGCCATGCCGGGCAAAGTGCTGCAAAACTTGGGCAAAGCCAAAGTCAACAACCCGCTTTTTTTGCTCGATGAAATCGACAAAATGGGGCAAGACTTCCGTGGCGACCCCGCTAGCGCCTTGTTAGAAGTGCTAGACCCCGAACAAAACCACACCTTTGCCGACCACTATGTCGAGCTGGACTTTGATTTGAGCGGGGTGCTGTTTATCGCCACCTCCAACTCGCTCAACATCCCTGCGCCCTTGCTCGATCGCATGGAAGTCATCCGTCTATCGGGTTACACCGAAGACGAAAAACTCGCCATCGCCATGCGCTACTTGCTGCCCAAACAATTGGCCAACAACGGCGTTAAAAAATCCGAACTCAAACTCGGCGAAGACGCCGTGCGTGACATCGTGCGCTACTACACCCGCGAAGCGGGCGTGCGCGGCCTAGAGCGCGAAATCTCGCACATCTGCCGCAAAACCGTCAAAGACCTGCAACTGGCGCAGCGCAAAGCACCCGTGCGGGTCAACAGCAAAAACTTGGCTGAGTTTCTAGGGGTGCGCAAATTTGATTTTGGGGTGGCACACCAAAGCAATCAAATTGGCCAAGTCACAGGGCTGGCATGGACCGAAGTCGGCGGCGACCTGCTCACCATCGAAGCCGCCGTAGTGCCAGGCAAAGGCAACATCATCCGCACAGGCTCGCTGGGCGAGGTCATGAAAGAATCCGTCGAAGCCGCCCGCACCGTGGTGCGCGCCCGTGCCGCCAGCTGGGGCATAGCGCAAAGCGATTTTGAACAGCGCGACATCCACATCCATGTGCCCGATGGCGCCACCCCCAAAGACGGCCCCAGCGCAGGCGCTGCCATGACCTGCGCCATGGTGTCGGCCTTGACAGGCATCCCCCTGCGCCGTGAAGTCGCCATGACAGGCGAAATCACCCTGCGCGGGCAAATCACCGCCATCGGCGGCCTGAAAGAAAAGCTCTTAGCCGCGCTGCGCGGCGGCATCCAAACCGTGCTCATCCCGCAAGACAATATCAAAGACTTGGCCGACATTCCCGCCAATGTGCGCGAACTGCTGCACATCCAAGCCGTGCAAACCATCGACCAGGTGCTAGCCTTGGCGTTAGAGCACCCGCCTCAAAGCCAGGCGCAAAGCGCACAAACCCAGCCTCACGCAGGGGCAACGGCATTGGTAAAAAATCTACCGCTGGCCGCAAAAAAAGACAAAAGCTCGGCTACAATCTCGCCTCGTTCAGCGCCACGCAAAACGGCAACAAAACGCAAAACTGCGCCCCTTGTACTGCCTTCCGCACTGAATGAAAAAACCAAAAAAATTCGCAGTGAAAAAACAAAACACTAAATTTTTGTTATACAATGCGAGCTTCGCTAAATACTGCAACGCAAGAAGCAGACCATTAGCAAAACGCGGGAATAGCTCAGTTGGTAGAGCGCAACCTTGCCAAGGTTGAGGTCGCGAGTTCGAATCTCGTTTCCCGCTCCAGATTCAAAAAGGGAAGCCCAGGCTTCCCTTTTTTGTCAGAGCCCACGGGGGCATGACATGGAGCCACACATGGCGCGATAGCAAAGCGGTTATGCCCCGGATTGCAAATCCGGTTAGTCCGGTTCGACTCCG
>CAZUUN010000199.1:0-2587 GCA_964622735.1 uncultured Burkholderiaceae bacterium
GCCGAGTTGATGGCGCAGCTGATGGACGAGAACGGCAAACGCGCCCAGCCCTGGGACGCCAAGCAAGTGATGTATGAGGCCATGATCAACAGCGCGCTCGAATCCTCGCGCATGGCGGAGAGCCTAGGCATGCGCCGCGAGCAAATTATTTTGAGCTGCAAGGTCAGCGCCGTACAGGACTTGCTGGCGGTCTACCGCGGTTTGGCTGCGCGTTGCGACAACCCGCTGCATTTGGGTTTGACCGAAGCGGGCATGGGCACCAAGGGCACGGTCGCTTCGGCGGTTGCGCTGGGCGTGTTGCTGCAAGAAGGCATAGGCGACACCATCCGTGTGAGCCTGACGCCGCTGCCGGGCGAAGCCCGCACGCAAGAGGTGGTGGTCGCGAACGAGATTTTGCAGTCGCTGGGCTTGCGCATGTTTGTGCCCAGCGTCACGGCCTGCCCAGGTTGTGGCCGCACCACCAGCACCACCTTCCAAGAGCTGGCGAAACAAATCGACGACTTTTTGCGCCAGCAAATGCCGGTGTGGAAAAAGCGCTACCCTGGCGTGGAGAACCTCAAAGTCGCCGTCATGGGCTGCATCGTCAACGGCCCCGGCGAGAGCAAGCACGCCGATATCGGCATCAGCCTGCCGGGCAATGGCGAGCTGCCATCGGCACCGGTGTTTATCGATGGCGAAAAAGTCTTGACCCTGCGCGGCGATGCGATTGCGAACGAGTTTCAAGCCATCGTTGAACAATACATCGACCGTAAATACGGCCAGCCCGCCTGAGGCAAAGCCGCCATGCGCAGCAGCACGAGCCCAGGCCCAGCAGCACTAGCGCGCATACAAGGCTCAAACTATGCCTGCATAGAGCTACACGCCGATGTGCATTTGCAGGCGCAAGAGCCTGCCACTTTTGCGCTGTGGCAAAGCTATATAGAAAGCAGTGCCGCCGACTGCCTGATCATCTTGGGCGATTTGTTTGAGGTTTGGGTCGGCGACGATTGGGGTTTAAGCGACGCTTTTGCCCAGCAATGCGCGGCCACACTTAAAGCAGCCAGCCGCAACAAGGCCATTTATTACTTGCACGGCAATCGCGATTTTTTATTAGGACCAGCATTTGCCGCCGCTTGCGGCATGCAGTTGCTGACTGAGCCTTGCGTCTTAGACCTCGGCCACGAGCAAATCTTGGTCAGCCACGGCGATGCCTGGGTCACGAGCGATGTGGCCTATCAAAACTTTCGCCACATGGTGCGCCAGCCGCAATGGCAGACCGATTTTTTGGCGCAGCCGCTAGCTGCTCGCTTGCAACTGGCCGCCAATATACGCGCCCAAAGCCAAGCGGCGCAAGCCGGGCGCACGCACTATGACGACATCAACCCCCTGCCCGCTTTGGCCGCTCTGCAAGCTGCTGGCGCGCAGACCTTAATACATGGCCATACGCACCGCCCCACGCACGACGCGCTAGATGCCAGCCATGCGCGTTGGGTTTTAAGTGATTGGGATGCGGCTGCGGGGCGCGGCGATGTGCTGCGCGTGCAAGCCTCAAACGAGGCGACTAAACCGACAGCCATCCAACGCATCGCCATCCGCGACAACACGGCTTTGATTGCGGCCGCGCAAACGCGCGCGCAAAGCGCCGATGACGCACTCATCAGCGCTGATAGCCTAGGCCATATTTGCAGCTGGAATGCGCAGGCCGAATCGCTGTTTGGCTTTAGCGCCGCCGAGGCGCTGGGGCTGTCGCTCGACCTCATCATCCCCGAGCATTTGCGCCAGCAGCATTGGGCGGGCTTTTACCGCGCCATCGCCAACAAAGGCGTTAGCCACCACGGGCCAGCGCGCAAAACCCGGGCGCTGCACAAAAGCGGCGACAAGCTCTATGTAATGATGCGCTTCGATGTGCTGCTGGACGAGGCAGGCGCGGTGTTAGGCGCTATCGCCTTGGCACAAGCAGTTTAGGGTAGTTAATTAAGGCATTAATTGGCGTTTTAATCCGTCAAATCTGCCTGAGAAGCTATATTTTCAATAGCATGCTAAAGAATGGTCTCAACCATCAAGCATCTGCTGGAATGTGAGAGTTGACTATGGAAATGACGAAAACGCTCGCTCTATTTGTGTGCACCGCACTAGCGGAAATCATCGGCTGCTACTTGCCCTATTTGTGGCTGACCCAGAATAAAAGTGTGTGGCTCTTGATTCCGGCAGGTATTGCATTGGCTGCATTTGCATGGCTCTTAACACTACATCCGGCAGCCGCAGGAAGGGTCTATGCAGCCTACGGCGGTGTGTACATTTGCGTGGCTATCGGCTGGCTGTGGGCCGTGGATGGCATCAAGCCCAACACTTGGGATATTGTCGGTTCGGCGGTCGCCTTAAGCGGCATGGCGATCATCATGTTTGGCTCAAAGCAGGCCTGAACGGACGCTCGCAGCTTCCAGCACTTAATTTAAGTACATTAATTGGCGTTTTAGGCCGTCAAACCTGCCTGAATAGCTCTATTTTTAATAGTAAACCAGCTGCTCGACCAGTTTTAAGAACGGATTTTGTAGCCAATTTTGAGCAGGTACAAAGCCAAGCCCGCGACCAGTGCAAAGGCCAAGCT
>CAZUUN010000200.1:0-2575 GCA_964622735.1 uncultured Burkholderiaceae bacterium
TGCGCGAAGCGCCTTGGCAAGTCGTCGTCTTCTCGCTAGGTATGTATTTGGTGGTTTATGGCCTGCGCAACCAAGGGCTGACGGCGCACATCACGCAGTGGCTGAACGCGCTGGCAGAGCAGGGCGTTTGGGGCGCGGCTTTGGGTGTGGGTTTTCTCTCAGCCGGCCTGTCCTCAGTCATGAACAATATGCCCACCGTGCTGGTGGTGGCGCTGTCGATCGACGCCAGCAGCGCCAGCGGCGTGGTGAAAGAGGCGATGATTTATGCCAATGTCATCGGTAGCGACTTGGGGCCAAAAATCACGCCCATCGGCTCGCTGGCAACCCTGTTGTGGCTGCATGTGCTGGCCCGTAAGGGCATGCGCATCACTTGGGGCTATTACTGCAAAGTGGGCATAGTGCTGACGCTGCCCGTGCTGCTGCTGACTTTGTTGGCCTTGGCGCTGCGCCTCAGCTTGGCCTGAATAGTAAGTTTGCTTGGCTCGTTGAATACGAGCGCAGCCACCCTAGCAGAGGTGGAGCAGGGCAGACTAAAATTCAGCCTCATAGGGAGAAATTCATTGACATTCATATCCTTTTGGAACGAACTGCTCCTGCGCATTGAGGATGTTTTTTCAGCCAAGCGCTTGATCGACTGGCTCAGCATCGCTGCGTTGAACCTCACGCTTGTCTTGGCCGTGATCGGTTTGTTCTATCTGGCATGGCTGTTGGTGAGCCGCTTGCTTTTCCCGCGCTTGCGCCTGCGCACGGACCGAACAACCGCCGCCATGCTGGAGACCATGATCAAACTGCTGGTGCTCGTCACGGCTGTCATTGTCGCGCTTAGCGCGGTGGGGATTGAGGCTGAGGCCGTTCTGACCTCTCTGGGTTTGCTGAGCTTGGCGCTGGGCTTTGCGCTCAGAGACACTTTCGCCAACATGATTTCTGGATTTTTGATCTTCGTGGATCGCCCATTCACCATCGATGATCTGGTTGAAATTGACGGCCACTATGGGCGCGTGGACCAAATCTCGCTCCGAGCGACCCGCATCGTGACGGCCGACGGGCGCATGCTGGTATTGCCTAATTCGCTGGTCATGACAAAAATTGTCGCGTCTTACACCAACTCGCCACACTTTAGGCTAGACATTGCCATAGCGGTCGGCCTGAACCAAGACTTGGATCAGGTGCGCGCCATTTTGTTGGCTTTGGTCGAAGGTGATGCCATCTACATGAAGGACCCAATGCCGCGAGTGATCGTCGTCAAGCTTGATGACTACAAAGTCTCGCTAGAGTTGCAAGTCTGGATCAGGGATGAACACAGCCATATGGTGCAAAGCTTTAAGCTGCGAGAAGATGCCTTTAAGGCACTGAAAGCCGCTCATGTGGAAATGCCGCTAGAAACGATACAGCTAGCACCTCAGTCTGCACCTATGCAGCAGCAGACGCCTGAGCTCTAACCCTTGGTGCTGTAAAAAAACCACGCACAAGCCGCCAAACCTGCCTGAGCAGCTATAAAAATTACAGCGATTCTGTCGTCGTTTCTGACTTTGGCACTTTGACAGGCAGCACCGCGCCCACATGGCGCTCACCGCGTTCGCGGGCCAAGGCGATTTGCTTTTGGCGTTCGGCAAAGTTTTGCTTGCGCTCGTCGCTGTGCTTGTCAAAGCAATGCGGGCAGCTCACACCGTCTTCGTAGTGCGGGCTTTCTTTGTCGGCAGCGCTCACCGGGTGGCGGCAAGCGCGGCACTGGCTGTAGTTGCCTGGCGCTAGGCCGTGGCGCACGGTGACGCGTTCGTCAAAAACAAAGCATTCGCCATTCCACATACTGCCCTCGGCTGGCACTTCTTCCAGGTATTTCAAGATCCCGCCTTGCAGGTGATAGACCTCGTCATAACCTTGTTGCTTTAAGAATGCGGTGGATTTTTCGCAGCGTATGCCGCCCGTGCAAAACATAGCAATTTTGGTTTTGCCTAGTCTATTTTCTGCTTTGTTAATCCACTCGGGGAAGTCGGTGAATTTGTTGATGTGTGGGTTGACCGCGCCCGCAAAAGTGCCGACGCTGACTTCGTATTCATTGCGCGTATCGACCAGCAGCACTTCGGGGTCGCTGATGAGCGCATTCCAGTCTTGCGGTTTGACATAGGTGCCCGCGTATTTGCTGGGGTCGATCTCGGGCACGCCCATGGTGACGATTTCTTTTTTGAGCTTGACCTTCATGCGCAAAAACGGCTCTTTGTCGGCCCACGATTCTTTGTGCTCTAGTGCTTCAAGCCCGGGCAGGCTGCGCAAATAGGCCAAGACTTCTTGGATGGCGCTCTCGCTGCCGGCGACGGTGCCGTTGATGCCCTCGCGGGCTAAGAGCAGGGTGCCTTTGACATCGCGGGCTTTGCAAAAGTCCAAAATCGGCTCGCGCATAGCCTCAAAGTTTTCGAGCAGAACGAATTTATAGAGCGCAGCAACTGTGTATTTCATGGGTGACCAGCCTAATCAGCGGGCGTGTGATGAAGAAGCAGCTATTGTAAATGCGCCCCTAAGCGGTGTGGAGCGGGGATTGTTGCGCCATATCAAGGAAGGCGCAGAACAAAGAAGAGTG
>CAZUUN010000201.1:0-2573 GCA_964622735.1 uncultured Burkholderiaceae bacterium
TTAAGCGTTCATCGGTGGTGCATGGCTGATGCAACCCTGCGCTAAAAATATTGATTTTCAAGCATCTTTTCGGGCTTTTAGGCCGTCAAACCTGCCTGAGCAGCTCCTGTAATCGTAGTTCCAAGCTGCGATCATCTGGCGGTTTGCAGGCTCTTTTTATCAGTGCCCGCCCGATATAATCGACGCTTGTCAGGAGAGCGCACCCCAGCGGTGCCGCCGAAGGCGCAGCTGGTACGCTGGTAAACGCTCAGGCAAAAGGACTGATGAAACGCCGAGTCATTGGCGTTACCGTGCTGGAGAGAGGTGGCGAACACAAGCGCCATCCACCGAAGGAGCAAATGCGGCATCGCCCGCATGAATCTCTCAGGTAAAGGGGACAGCAGGCACCAAGTGCGCCGCGTTTAACGCGCGGCGTGCCCTTATAGCCTTGCCCCCTGAGATTTCCCCCATGCCCAGCACTGCCGCCCCCTTGCTTCAAACGCCTTTATACGATTTGCACCTCGAACTCGGTGCGCGTATGGTTCCCTTTGCGGGCTACAGCATGCCCGTGCAATACCCTGCGGGTTTGATGGCCGAGCACAAGCACACGCGCACGGCGGCGGGCTTGTTTGATATCTCGCACATGGGGCAAATCAATTTGGTCGGGCCCGATGCCGCTGCGGCGCTTGAGAGCCTTATCCCAGCCGATGTGCTGAGCCTAGAAGTCGGCAAACAACGCTACGGTTTGTTGCTGAACGACGCGGGCGGCATCCTCGACGATTTCATGTTCTTCAACTGCGGCAACGCGCAAATTTTTCTCGTCGTCAACGGCGCTTGCAAAGTGGCCGATCTGGCCCACATCCAAGCCAAAATTGGTCATCGCTGCGCTGTCGTGTCTTTGCCCGAGCAAGCGCTCTTGGCCCTGCAGGGGCCGCAAGCATGCGCCGTGTTGCAGCGCTTGGTGCCGGGCGTCGAGAACTTGGTCTTTATGGGCGGCGCGAGTTACCTCTGGGGCGAGACCGAGTTGTGCATCACCCGCAGCGGCTACACCGGCGAAGATGGTTTTGAAATCTCGCTGCACAGCCGCGATGCCGAGCGCTTTGCGCGCGAACTGCTCACACACGCTGAAGTCCAGCCCATAGGCTTGGGCGCACGCAACTCGTTGCGCCTCGAAGCGGGTTTGTGTCTGTACGGCAACGACATCGATGCCAGCACCACACCGGTCGAGGCCAGCCTGACTTGGGCCATCCCCAAAGTGCGCCGGACAGGTGGCGCGCGCGCGGGCGGCTTTCCAGCAGCTGACAAAATTTTGGCGCAAATCGATGGCAGTCTGCCGCTCACGCGCAAACGCGTCGCCCTGATTGCGCAAGAGCGTGTGCCCGTGCGCGAACCAGCCCCACTGCAAACACCTGCGGGCGCTGTCATAGGCGCCGTTACCAGCGGCCTGCTCGCGCCTTGCTTAGACCAGGCGATCGCGCTGGCTTATGTGGATCCGGCCTATGCCGCCGTCGGCACGCCGCTGCAAGCCATGGTGCGCGGCAAGGCCGTGCCTATGCTGGTCAGTGCCACGCCCTTTGTGCCCACGCGTTACTACCGCGGCTAAGTGCCGCTAGCGCCTTTGCGGCGCTGGCCGACTGGCTGACAAAAACCTTTCTTTCCAATTTCCTCACCTCTTTTTCAAATGGAGACTTCCGCATGACGACTTACTACACCGCTGAGCACGAATGGCTAAAAATCGAAGACGGCGTAGCCACCGTCGGCATTACCGAACACGCGCAAGAAGCCTTAGGCGATGTGGTGTTTGTGGACTTGCCCGAAGTGGGCAAAAGCTATGCCGCCCAAGAGGTCGCGGGCGTGGTCGAATCCGTCAAAGCCGCCGCCGATGTTTATATGCCCATCAGCGGCGAAGTGCTGAGCGTGAATGAAACCCTGCGCGCGGATCCTGCCTTGGCCAACACCGACCCGCTGAACACGGGCTGGTTCTTCACGGTCAAGCTCAGCAACACGAGCGAGATCGATGGTTTGCTCTCAGCTGCTGCTTACCAAGCTTTGCTGGCTTAAGTTTTTCCGCTGGCTTTTAGCTGGCCCGCGCCCCGAAAATATATTTGGTAGAACTTGTTTATGTCATCCTTTGCGTCCAACTTAGTCAGCCTTGAGAATCCGGGCGAATTCATTCCGCGTCACATCGGCATCAGCGCGCAAGACGAAGCGCGCATGTTGCAGGCCATCGGCGAGCCCACGCGCGCCGCGCTGATCGCCTCCATCGTGCCGCCCAGCATCAAGCGCAGCAGCGGTATGGATTTGCCACCGGCAGTGGGCGAGGCGCAGGCGCTGGCCGAGCTCAAAGCCATTGCTGGCCAAAACAAAATCTACAAAAGCTTTATCGGCCAAGGCTACTACGGCACGCACACGCCCACCGTGATTTTGCGCAATGTGCTAGAAAACCCCGCTTGGTACACCGCCTACACGCCCTATCAGGCCGAGATCAGCCAAGGCCGTATGGAAGCGCTGTTGAACTTCCAAACCATGGTGACAGACCTGACGGGCATGGACATTGCCAATGCCTCGATGTTGGACGAAGCCACCGCCGCGGC
>CAZUUN010000202.1:0-2563 GCA_964622735.1 uncultured Burkholderiaceae bacterium
CGAAGGAGCGATTATTCATATCAAACTAATCTGGGAAGATTAGGTACCACGGCATGAACCTGGCAGATATTTAGCTGGAATGGTTGTGCCATCAGTAGTTGCATCACCACAGCGCCATGATTCGATCGTTTTACCGAAGTCAGCTGCTACGAGTGCAGTCGTGCCAACTTGCAAAGGAACGAGTGTCAATCTATTAGTGGTTGCAGTCAATGCTGGCAGATTAGTGTGGTTAGCTGTAACTACGATTTTGCCATTAGCATCTGGCACAACGCTAGTGACATATTTAGTCAGAGTCGTTGAACCCGAAGCAGCGGTTGCACACGGGAAAGTTGCAGCAGTCATAGTGGTCGTAGCGTTTTGCACGGCCTCAGTAACTGTGGTGCGGCAAGAAGACGCAGCCAAAATGATTTCAGATACTTTAGCGCGAACCGTGTAGTCTTGGTAAGCTGGCAAAGCAACTGCAGCCAAGATACCGATGATCGCCACAACGATCATCAACTCGATCAGGGTAAAACCCTTTTGAACAACATTCATAGAACGTTTCATAACAGACTCCTAGAGAGATTAAAAAATAACTATCGCCGTTCTTATAAGCAGCTTCTGTGCCAACTCTGATCGGCGTCTTTTCCATGCTTTCAGACGCGTTTTTAGGGATTAACCCTCGCCTTGCTGGGTCTTTTTTGTCTTAGTCTGCCGAGAGGGCCGACAATTTTGTCGCAGAGTGACGCTAACTGCCACATGGACACACCAAGCATGCACAGATTGTGCCTAAGCCCTCAGTGCTATTTACTATTTTTAATATAGCTACTCAGGCAGAATTGGCGGTCTAAAACGCTTATTTCATTCTTAGAAATGCATTTTGGTAGCCTGTCAGCGTGTCAATGGCCATCTGGATGCGCGTTTGGGTGTTTTTGAGATTGCGCGACAATGCTGCCTATGTCTTTGTTCGCCCTTAGCCGCGCCAAGTTAGCGCTGTATTTAGATTTGATCCGCTGGAATCGACCCGCTGGTTGGTTGCTGCTGCTGTGGCCGACGCTCACCGCTTTGTGGTTGGCGGCAGATGGTTTTCCGGGTTGGCATTTGTTGCTGGTGTTTGTGCTGGGCACGATTTTGATGCGCAGCGCGGGTTGCTGCGTGAACGATGTGGCCGACCGTGACTTTGATAAATATGTAGCGCGCACGCAAAACCGCCCTGTCACCAGTGGTCGCATCGGCACGCGCGAGGCGCTGGCTGTGGGCGCCGTGCTGGCAGCGCTGGCCTTTGCCTTGGTGTTGACTTGCAATGCGCTGACGGTGCTCTGGTCTTTGGGCGCGCTGCTGGTCGCCGTGGCCTACCCTTACGCCAAGCGCCTCGTCGCTATGCCGCAGGCGGTGCTGGGCGTGGCGTTTAGCTTAGGCATTCCGATGGCATTTGCGGCGGTGAACGGCTTTATCGATTGGTCGCTGGTGGGCTGGCTGGTGCTGGCGAATATTTTGTGGGTGCTGGCCTATGACACCGAATACGCCATGGTGGACCGAGCCGATGACTTGAAGATCGGCATCAAGACCTCGGCCATCACCTTGGGGCGGTTTGATGTAGCGGCGATTGCGGCCTTTTATCTCGCGCACAGTGCCATCATGGCTTATGTTTTGATGCAATTTGAGCTAAAAAACGCCGATAAATCTGCTGGAGCAGCTATCAATAGCGTAGTGTTTCTTGGCCTAGCTGCCGTATTGCTGCAGGTGCTGTGGCACATCGCGCTCATATGCAAACGCGAGCGCGACAACTGCTTTCGCGCCTTTAGTCAGAATCATTGGCTGGGGCTGACTTGGCTGCTGACAGCGGTGGCGCTGGTTTGGTTGGGGGCTAGCTGATGCTGCCCACGCGGGCTCAACCAAAAAAGCCCAGATCAAACTGGGCTTTTTTGTTGGCTGCGCCGCAGGTTTAGACGCCAAAACCGCCCGCCACCGCAATTTTTTGGCCGGTGATGTAGTTCGCTTTATTGGATGCCAAGAAGCACACTGCGTGCGCAATGTCTTCGCCTTTGCCAAAGCGGCGCATGGGCAACATGCCTTTGACCATGGCTTCCCACTCGGGGGTGAAGACGCCTTTTTCTTTGAGCTTTAAGAACATGCCCGCTTCGATCACGCCGACGAGCACGCTGTTGGCGCGGATGTTGTATTGGCCCTCCTCGTTGGCGATGCCGCGTATCAGCGCCTCATTTGCGGCTTTCGGAATGACGGACAAGCCGTCGCGCGCGGGCCAAATCACATCGCCAGCTGAGCCAATGTGGACGATGGAGCCGCCGCCGTGTTGTTTAAAGTGCGGCAGCAAACCGCGCACGAGTTTGTAAAAGCCGGTGACCTCCGCGTCCAAATGCTCTTGCCACAACGCGTCGGTGAATTCATTGATCAGCAGTTGATGCGCCACGCCCGCTGCCGCAAACACCAAAGTGTGGATGCGCCCATGGGCTTGAATCGCCTCAGCGATCACGCGGCTGATGCCCGCCGTATCTGCCGTGTTGAGTTGGTGCAGCGATGCGGCGACGCCCGCGCCCTCTACTTGCTGGGCAATCTCTTGGCC
>CAZUUN010000203.1:0-2552 GCA_964622735.1 uncultured Burkholderiaceae bacterium
ACGCATTGCCGATATGTTGGCTAAGGGCGAAAAGCTGCCTGTCGATTTCACCAACCGTGTCATCTATTATGTGGGCCCCGTTGACCCCGTGCGCGATGAAGTCGTTGGCCCTGCTGGCCCCACCACCGCCACGCGCATGGATAAATTCACCGAGATGATGCTGGCGCAAACTGGCCTGATAGCGATGATAGGCAAGGCCGAGCGCGGCCCAGAAGCGATTGAAGCCATCAAAACCCACAAGTCAGCCTATTTGATGGCGGTTGGCGGCGCCGCTTATTTGGTGGCCAAGGCCATCAAGCATGCCAAGGTAGTCGGCTTTGCCGATTTGGGCATGGAGGCGATTTACGAATTCGATGTGCAAGACATGCCCGTCACGGTAGCAGTTGATGCAGGCGGCACCAGCGTCCACATCACAGGCCCAGCGCAATGGAGCCACCGCATCGCCACGGGCGAATTCAAAAACATTACCATCAACAGCTAAGCAAACACCCAAGCTGCATCGACCACACCCGCACCGAAAGGCAGGCCATATATGAAATGGGAAGGCAATCGCCAATCTGAAAATGTAGAAGACCGCCGCGGCTCAGGCGGCGTTCGGCGCGCGGGTGGCATAGGCTTGGGCACTATCGTGCTGGGCTTGGTGGCCTCGTATTTCTTGGGTATCAACCCGATGACAGCGATCAATGCCATCAACGGCGTGCAAGGCGCCCTGCCCGCTTCGCAAGAAGCGCCAGCTGAGCAACAAGCTGCCGCACAAGACCGCAACACGGTTTTTGTGCGCACCGTGGTAGCCGACACCGAAGACACTTGGGGCAAAATATTTGCCGCCAGCGGCCAGCGCTACCCTGCGCCCAAACTGGTTTTATACAACGCGGCCACGCCCACAGCCTGTGGCACGGGGCAGGCGGCAATGGGTCCTTTTTATTGCCCGGGCGACCAAAAGGTGTACTTGGATTTGGATTTCTTCACGACGCTGGAGCGCCAACTCAACTCACCCGGCGAGTTTGCCAAAGCCTATGTGATTGCGCATGAGGTCGGCCACCACCTACAAAAAATCATGGGTACCAGCGATCAGGTCGACGCACTGCGCGGCAAAGTCGATACTGCGACGCAAAACCAATACTCGGTGCGCCTAGAGTTGCAAGCCGATTGCTATGCGGGCGTGTGGGCGCACCATGCCGATGCACAAAGGCAAATTCTAGAAAATGGCGACATTGAAGCGGCCATGAATGCGGCGCAACAAATTGGTGACGACACGCTGCAGAAAAAATCCCAAGGCTATGTCGTACCCGACAGCTTTACCCATGGCAGCAGCGCCCAGCGCATGCGTTGGTTTAACACCGGCCTGCAAAGTGGCCGCGTACAAGACTGCGACACCTTTCGCGCCAAGGCGCTTTAAAGTTTAAGCCTGCGCTTTGTAAAGCAAATGCCCATGCACAGCGCCGACTTTGCTGTGCTTGTGGCAGCGCCAGCCATAAGGGCTTAAATCACTGTCTAGCCACTGTTTATTTGCTTCCAAATAAATAGCTGCTGTGGCAGGTTTGTCCTGCCCTAGAGCCATTAAAACCTCAGAATAAATAGCTTCTTGGGCAAAGGGCGGATCTACAAAAACCAAATCCAGTTTTTGCTCACCCCAGTTTTTGAGCAGCACGCGCGCGTCTTGCGTGCTGACTTCTAAACGCAAATCGGGCGCACCTTCCCGGCTTTTGAGCACTTGCTTGCTGCGCTCTAAGCCCTGTGCAGCGGCGCGGCTGTTTTCATTGAGTAAAACCCAACTCGCGCCACGCGAGGCAGCTTCAAATCCCAAAGCGCCCGTACCCGCAAACAAGTCCAGGCAATGCCAATCCGTCAGATCGCCGCCCAGCCAGTTGAACAAGGTTTCGCGCAAGCGCTCGGGCGTCGGACGCAAGCCCTCTAAGGCCGCTACGGGCAAGGGTGTGCGTTTAAAAACACCACCAATGATGCGCAGTTTGCCTGGTGTGGACGCCGGTTTTTTTACGACTGTTTTTGTATTCTTCATTGCAACAAAGCCTTGGCAGTTTGCACTGCACCTTCTATGGTGGAGGGGTAATACGGGTGCAAATAGTCGCCACAAACTTGCAAGCCATCTTGCAGCTGCTGCGTCAGATGCACTTTGCTTGCCTGCGCTGCGGGCGTAGCGGCTATCGTGGCGCGTTTTTCAATCACGGTTTTTACGAGTTCAAGATCTAAGCCCAATTGCGCTTTTGCTTGGGCTAGCACACGGGCTTCTAGCTCAAGCTTAGGCAAAGCGCAGACGCTGCTGACAAAGGCCAATAAATGTCTCGTATTAGGCAGCAACTGTCCTCGGTCGAAGACAAATTGTGCGGGCTGCGCGGCACTATCAGCCAGTGCCAGCATGGGCTGTGGCAGCGCTTGCGGGCTGCTGGCGTAAACCGTTGCAATCGCCTCGTATTGCAAAGCCTGTACCGCTTGCAACCAAGCTGGCGGCGCGTAGTTGACGGCTAAACGCGCGGCTTCAGTCGCGGTGGTGGCGAGCACCACGCGGTCAAACGGCTGACCATCGACCAGCC